>DASXBS010000195.1:0-6972 GCA_036491555.1 Casimicrobiaceae bacterium | reverse complement strand
GCCGCACTCGACGAGGCGCTTGCGACTCTCTAGCAACGGCCACGGCGATTTCGATTCGGTTGCTCGGAGGAAATACGTGCCCGAAGAAATAGAAGTCGACACCGACAAGCTGCACGAAGAGATTCACGAAGAGCTCGAGCGCGAGGGAGGCTCGATGCTCAAGATGATCGCGCTGACCACGGCGCTGTTTGCGGCCCTGGCGGCAGTGGCCGCGCTGCGCGCGGGCGGGACCGTCAACGAGGCGCTGGTTCTAAAGACCGAAGCGACCAGACTCCAGGCCGAGGCTTCCGACCAGTGGGCGGCCTACCAGGCCAAGGGGATCAAGTCCGCGATCCAGCGGGCGTCCGAGTCGGCCTGGCTCGCGTTGGGCAAACAGCCTCCCGCGTCATTCGAAGAAGAGCGCCAGCGTTACGCGCGCGAACAAGCCGACATTGCGCGGGTCGCCCAAGACAAGGAGCGTGAGCGCGACAGAAAGTCAGCCGAGGCCGACCATCTGATGCATCTGCATCACCGGTTCGCCAACAGCGTCGCACTGTTCCAGGTGGCGATCGCACTTGGAGCGGTGGCGGCGCTCACTCGGGTGCGGCTGGTCTGGTACGGCTCGATGGCGGTTGGAGTCTGCGGCGGCGCGCTTTTCCTGACGGCCATGTTCTAACGATGGCCGCTCTTCTCAACCATCAAATTCAAGGTGCCGGCGCGCGATGCTCCGTCCGGTGAATGAAATCGCGCACCACCTTCAGGTATCTGTCCGGCTCTTCGTAGATGGGCATGTGTGAACTCTCTTGAAAGATGACCATCTCCGAGCCGGGCAGCGCGTTGTGGCATAGCGTGGTCGCGCGCACGCTGGTCTCACTTCCCAAGGCGCCTGCGATGTAGAGTGAGGGAGTTTTGATTTCCTTCAGACGCGCGGTCCGATCCCAGTCCTTCAGGTTTCCAGTGCATGAGAACTCATTGGTGCCCTGCATCGCGACGTAGACCTCGTCATTGTGTCCGGCGAACGAACGTTCGAGAGAGTCGGGCCATACCGGGAGCCTGCACACGTGCAGCTTGTAGTATTGGACAAGGGCGCCCTGGTACTCGGGGCAATCGGTGTATCCGGACGCCTCGTGGCGGTCCAGGATGGCACGCGTGTCGGCAGGAAGCTCTTTGCGATAGGTGGCCGCGTCTTTCTCCCATTCGGGGTACGAGCAGAGCGGGTCGGAGAATATCAGGCTTACGACACCCTGAGGCTGGGTTAGTGCGTAGTCCGTCAGCAGCACGGTTCCCGACGAATGCCCGAGGATGTGCACGCGCTTGAGACCGAGCGCGC
This sequence comes from Casimicrobiaceae bacterium, assembly GCA_036491555.1. GTDB lineage: Bacteria > Pseudomonadota > Gammaproteobacteria > Burkholderiales > Casimicrobiaceae > PALSA-1003. Next base: position 5,663 of record DASXBS010000195.1, on the reverse strand, counting down.
TTCGCAGTTGAGCGAGTTCCTTGACAAAATGGTCGACCGTCCACAGCGACTTGTCATGCGGACGATCTGATTTTCCGGCGCCCAGTTGGTCGTAGAATACGACCGGCCTTTCTTTGCAAAGTGCGCCCAGCGGTTCCAGGTAATCATGGGTGAAACCGGGGCCGCCATGCAGCACGATCAATGGTATCGCATCGCCGCTACCCACGATTTCGTACCAGACCTTGCCGCCCGTGACTTTGACGTAGCCCTCTTTTACCGGGCATCCGAAGGGGAACTTTGAGTTGTCCGCGGATGCGGCTTTCGTTGAAATTGACAACAAAATGAAAATCGGCATCACCAATATCGCACTGCCAGCCGAACACGAGCGCTTACTGAGCATAGATAGTTCCTTCCCGCACCTTGTGCGTATCGCGCCGAGGTACAAATTGGATTTCGATTCTGATTCGCGGCCCATACTCGCGCACAACGCCACGCCGTTTACAAACGCGAAGTGACAACGAAAGGCTCCCTTTCCGGTCATCCTGAGCGTCAGCGAACGATCTCCGCGAAGCGACGGATCCTTTTCCCCGCATTACTCCAGCCAGACCTACGGGCTGGTGCTCGTAACCCCTGGCGCCGGAGACGGCGCGGCGCTGGATGCCGATTGCGGCCCGGCGGCGGGCAGCGCGCCGGCGCGGGCCATCCGCTCGATCGGATCGAAGGGATTTTCCGGGTCCGACTCGGCCAGCGCGATGATCGCCTTGATGGTGTCGTGTAGGTTGCCGCCATAGATGTGCTCGAGTTTGGCGAAAGTGTCGAGGTCGTGAAAATAAATCAGGTAATTGATCAGCACCGCGTTGTTGATCGGTTCCCTGTCGAGATCGAAACGTTCCAGTCCCGACAGATGCGGCTTGAGTTGCGCGTAGTCGGCGTTGATGCTGGCGAAAATCGCCACGCGGCGCTTCAAGATCTCCTCGCGCGGTAGCCCGCTCTTATAAAGCTCGACCAGGCGCGCCGCCTCGGCATTCAAAAAACGCCCGAACTTCAGATCGGCGTCGAGCACTCCGCGCGCGGCCTCGGCGTCGGCGGAGCCGGGCCCCTCGGACGCTTCAAAGAACTTGACCGCGCCCGCGCCGCCGACGTAGGTCGCCGCCGATTCGTCGAACATCACGTCGCTCGCCAGGAAGTAAGTGCGATGGAACAGCTCGTGGATGATCACGCCGGCCACTTCGACGCGGCTAAGGCGCAGCAGATTGGAGAGCAGTGGGTCGTTGAAGAATCCGAGGCTGGAAAACGCTACCGCCGGCCGCACCATCGTGTCATATCCGCGCTGCTCCATCTCGGCGGCCTCGGCGTCGGCGCGATCCTTGTTGAAGTAGCCGCGATAGGGGACTCGTCCGACGATCGGAAACCACCAGGTATAGGGCTCGAGCGAGTCGCGCGGCGCCGCCATCACGACCCATGCGATCGCTCCCTTATCGATCTCGGAGATGCTGCTGTAGGCGTGGCCGACGTTGAGCCCGAGTCGGTCGCCCGCGAACTCGCGCACCTTGAGCACGGTTTCGAGCTTGGCGCGGACCTCGGGCTGCAGGTCGCCGCGCGCGAGCACCGTGTCGATCGGCTTTCGCCTCCACAACAGGCAGCTCTCTTCGTAAGCCGCGTGCGCGATGTACCCGGCCTCGCATCCGGCAAGCGCGCCAGCGCTCAAGGCCAGCAGTACAGCGAAAGCGAACGCACGAATTGCGGAGGCCGGCGCCAAGGTCTCAGTCCACGGCCTCGCGAGTCGGCTCGGCCGCGGTCGCGTATTGCAGCTCGAACAGCCGGTGATACAGGCCGCGGCGGGCGAGCAGCTCCGCGTGCGTGCCGCTCTCGCGCAGCGCGCCCTGGCTCAGCACCAGGATGCGATCGGCGCGCTCGATGGTGGAGAGGCGATGCGCGATCACCAGCGCCGTGCGATCCTTGAGCAGCTCGTCGAGCGCCCGCTGGACCAGCGACTCGGTTTCGCTGTCGACACTGGATGTCGCCTCGTCCATCACCAGCACACGTGGATCGTAGGCGAGCGCGCGGGCGAACGAGAGGAGTTGGCGCTGGCCGGAGGAGAGGTTGGCGCCGCGCTCGCGGATTTCCTCGTGCAAGCCGTCGGGCAGCCGCTCGACGAAGTTCAGGGCCTGCGCGCGCCGGAGCGCCTGGCGCACCTCGGCCTCGCCAAGGTCGGTGCGGGCAAGGCGGACGTTGTCGAACACGTCGCCGGCGAAGAGGAAGACGTCCTGCTGCACCAGGCCGATCGCACGGCGGAGCGCCGTGAGGTCCCACTCGCGCACGTCGACGCCGTCGACCAGGATGCGTCCGGCGCTGACGTCGTAAAAGCGCGCGAGCAGCTTGATGATGGTGGATTTGCCGGAGCCGGTCGCGCCGACGATCGCAATCTTGCGCCCCGGCTCGACCGTGAAGCTCAGATCGCGCAGCACGGGCTCGCCTGCGCGGTAGGCGAAGCCGACGTGGTCGAAGACAATCTCGCCGCGCACGGGACTCGGACGGCGCGGCGTAGGCGGACTCGCGATCGACGCCGGCGTTTCCATCAGCGCCTCGATCCGCTCCATCGCGGCGAGCGCCGATTGCAGAGTCGTGTACTTGCTCGAGATGTCGCGCAGCGGCAAGAAGAACTTTTGCGCGTAGTCGATAAAGGCGACCAATGTGCCGAGCGTGATCACCCGGCGGATCACCTCGCTGCCGCCGGCCCACAGGATAATCCCGATAGTCGCCGAGCTGAGCGACTCGACCGCCGAAAACACGCCGGCCTCGTAGACGTTGGCGACCATCTGGGCATCGCGGCTCTTGATGTTGAGCGCGTCGAACTCCTCGCGGCTCCGCTTCTCGCGCGTAAAGAGCTGCACCACCGCCATCCCGGCCAACGCCTCAGCCAGGTAGGAATTGAGCGCCGCGAGCCGTTCGCGGATCTCGCGATACACCACGCGGGCGCGGCTCCCGAAGAAATTCAGTATGAGCAGCAGCGGCGGCACCGCGCACATCGCCCATATCGCCAGGCGCGCGTTGAAGGCGAACATGATCGCGACGATTCCCAGCATCGTCAGCACGTCCATGAACATTGTGAGCGAGCCCGCGCTGAACATCTCGTTGATCGCGTCGATATCGGTGGTCATCCGGCTGACCAGCCTGCCCGTCGGCGTGCGATCGAAAAATGACATCGGGAGGCGCTCGACGTGCTTGAACAGCGCCATCCGCAGGTCCGACAGACTGTACTGTGCGACCATCATGGTCAGGTAGAACTGTCCGTAGAAGGTCGAAAACTCGCCCACCACCAGCAACAGGTACACGAAGCCCATCGCCAACAGTCCGTGCGAGCCGAAAGCCTCAAGCACCGGCCGCAGCCATCGGGGCGGCACGGCGCGGTTGTGAGTCAGGAACAGATCAATCGTGAGCTTCCAGATGTAGGGCTGCGCCAGCGCAAACATCGAATTCAACGGCATCAGCACCACGGACAGAAAGAACAGGCGCCGGTACGGATGGACGTAGCTCCATACCCACCTGAGCAGCTTCAGGTCGTAAACGCGGCCCAGTTTTTCTTCCGCCGCAATCTCCATCCTTATCGACGGGCGCGCTTCAATAGCGCGCGAGCTCCTCCTCCACCAACTGGCGATGGAACAGCTCGGCGTAAATCCCGCGCTGCGCCATCAACTCAGCGTGCGTGCCGCGCTCGGCGATCTCGCCGTCCTCCAGCACGATTATGTAGTCGGCGTCGCGGACGGTGGATGCGCGATGGCTTACCACGACCGTGGTACGTCCGCGCACGCTCTCGACCAGGCTATCGAGCACGGCGCGTTCAGTCTCGGTATCGACGCTGGAAAGCGCGTCGTCGAGCACCACTGCTGCGGGGTCGTAGACCAGCACGCGCGCGATCGTGACGCGTTGCTTCTGTCCGCCCGAGAGCGACATCCCGCGTTCGCCAACGACCGTTGCAAGGCCATGCGGCAGTACGGCTATATCGGCCTCGAGGCCGGCGACGCGCGCGGCGCGGCCGATTTCCTCGAGCGACGCATCGGTGCGGCCGAACGCGATGTTGCGGGCCATCGTGTCCGAGAACAGTGTCGGCTCCTGCGGCACCATCCCGACCGTCTTGCGCAGCGCCCCCAGCGGCAGATCGCGCACGTCGTGTCCGTCGAGAGTGACCCGGCCTGCGCTCGGCTCGACCAGCCGGGTCAGCAGCTTGACCATCGTGGACTTGCCGGCGCCGGTGCGGCCGACGATCGCGAGTTTCTCTCCGGCGGCGATTTTGACCGAGACATCGCGCAACGCGTAGTGGCCGTCGCGGCCATTTTCTCCGGGACGGTTCCCGTCATGCGCGAAGTAACTGAACCAGACGTGCTCCCATTCAATAGCGCCGGCCACTTCCAGCCGCGTTTCGCCCCCGTCGATCGAGGGCGTGACGGGAGCGAGAAAAATGTCGTCGAGCCGCTTCATCGAGGCCCGCCCTCGCTGGTAAATCGAAATCACCCAGCCCAGCGCCGTCGTCGGCCACATCAACTGCGCCAGGTAGCCCATGAAGGCGACCAGGCCGCCGATCGACATCGCGCGCTGCGTGACCAGGTAGCTGCCATACACCAGCACCATCATCATCGACGTCGCGTAGGTGCCGCGGATGAGAGGCATCAGCGCGCCGCGCAGCCGCGCGAGCGCCAAGCCCTCGTCATTGTAACTGTCGTTGCGGCGGCGGAACTCCTCGGCCTCGCGCTCGTGCAGGGTGTAGGCCTTCACGACATGGATACCCGAAAGGCTCTCCTGCACCTTGGCGCCGATTGCGCCCAGTTCCTCCTGCACGCGCAAACTGCGTTCCATCAGCGTCTGCGTGAGCCGGCGGATGGCGAAAAACAGGATCACGAAGGGCACCAGCGAGACGAACGTGAGGCGCCACTGCTTGGTGAACATGAAGGTCAGCGCATAGATGTAGACGAGCGGCGTGTTGGCGAAGGTCAGCACGCCCATCCCGACCATCATCCGCACCGCGCTCAAATCGTTGATCATCCGCGACATCAGGTCGCCGGTCTTCAGTCGCTCGTAGAAGGAGCGGTCGAGCTGCGTGAGACGGGTGAAGAGATCGTTGCGCAGGCAGTATTCGACGTCGCGCCCGCAGTTGAAGAACATGAAGCGCGAAAACCATCGCACCACACCCATCGCGAGCGCCGCAGCAAAGATTCCGCCGGCGAGCAGGCTGAGACGCCTGGAATCGTGGGCCTGGATCGCGTCGATCGCCTTGCCCGTCAGATACGGCAGCACCATCCCGAGCGTCACCGTGCCGAGCGTGCAGAGCGTGGCGAACGCGTAGCGATGCCAGTAGGGGCGAACGTAGCCGAGCAGGCGTTTCATGTCAGCCGGCCTAATTTATCAAGCCTCACGGCGGGGGCCAAAGCGGCTCTCGTTCGCGGCGGCAGTCGGAGAGCCTCCCGTCAGAATTTCCTGCGCGAGCACCTTCTGCGCACGCACGATCAGGTTGTCTTCCGTCAGCACGCGCCGGTCGAGCATCCAGCGCGCAAGCTCCCGGTTGAGCTCGCGCACTGGCGGCTTGCGCTCGCGCCATATGAGGCGCAGCCTCGTATCGAGCGCGACCGCAGGGTAAAACAGCGCGTAGAGAACGTAGCTGAACGGCTTGACCTTGCCGTGGCCGAGCC
>DASXBS010000194.1:0-26110 GCA_036491555.1 Casimicrobiaceae bacterium | reverse complement strand
TCTTCTTCGCTTGCGCGCGCTGCTCCGGAGTCAGCGTCTCGTTGTTGGCATCGTCGAGCCATTTCGCGGCGATGCTGATGGTTGCGTTGTGCGTCATCACCGTGGTCTTGTTATGGAAGGCGACGTTATTGTCCGGATCCTTCCACGATGTCGACGAAGGCGGTGTGCAGCCCTTGGTATAGACGTCGGTGTAGTCCTTGAGCGCGTTGATCAGCCCCTGTTTTACCTTCGGATCATCGACCAGCAGCTTGCCGTTGTCGTCGACCAGCTTGACGTTGTACGCATCCATGAAGGTCAGGAACGAGTAGAACGAGTCACTGGAATCGACCCCCATTGGCTGGCCGATGCCGTAAAGGCGCTGTCCGGTCTTGGTGCGCAGTCCCGGCTGCACCTTGTCGCACCAAAACGACCAGTAGTCCTTCCACCCCGTCGGAATGTCCGACTCCTTGAAGCCGGCATCACCCAGCATGTCGATCCAGTACTCGATGTGCATGGTCTGCTGCTTGAGCGGAAACGCGTAGTACGCCCGCTTCTTGGTCTTGTCGTTGTAGAGGTAGGTCGTCTCCAGCGTGTTCGGTGCGAACTGCGCCTTTAGTGGCGTCAGGATCGGCGTCAGGTCCTCGAGCTTGCCGTCGTAGGCCCACTTCCCCGTGACCTGGAAGTCGTACACGTCGGCATAGGCAACGTCCGGCGGCGTGCCGGCGTCGAGCGCGGCCACCGTCTTCGGAATCATGTCCTGCACCGGGTATTGAGACAGCTCGACCTTGACCTTGGTCTTTTCCTCGAACTTCTTGATCGCCGCCAACAGCGCATCGTCCTCCGATTTGTAGAAGCCCTTGACCCACCACACGGTGAGAACTTCCTGCGCCAAAGCCTGGGCGCCAAACGCCAGCGCGCATCCGGCGACGATGCCGGAAACCAGCTTTCTCATGAACCCCTCCTATGGACTGAATGAACTGCTGTTGAATTGTGGTGAGATATTGCAGAGCACTCTGCGGCTTTGTTCCAGCCTACGGGCTGCACTCATGACTGTCAATGATCGACTCACATCACCGCTCCCAGATACCACGGTACGAATTCGTTCTGCCCGTAGCCATGCCGCTCGCTCTTGGTCTTCGCACCCGACGCGGTATTCAGGATCAGCTGGAAGAATCGCTGTCCCATCGCCTCGACATTCGATGTTCCGTCGACGATCTCGCCGCAGTTGATGTCGATGTCCTCTTCCTGCCGCTGCCATAGCGCGGTATTGGTCGACAGCTTGAGCGACGGTGCCGGAGCACAGCCGTACGCCGAGCCGCGCCCGGTGGTGAAACAGATCATGTTCGCGCCGCCCGCGACCTGGCCGGTCGCGGAGACCGGGTCGTAGCCAGGCGTATCCATGTAAACGAATCCCTTCGCGGTCACCGGCTCGGCGTATTCGTATACTGCGACCAGATTGGTCGTCCCGCCCTTGGCCACCGCACCCAGCGACTTCTCCAGAATGGTAGTTAGCCCACCGGCCTTGTTGCCCGGCGAAGGGTTGTTGTTCATCTCGCCCCTGTTGCGAGCGGTGTAATCCTCCCACCACTTGACGCGAGAGATCAGTTTTTCTCCGACCTCGCGCGAAACCGCGCGGCGGGTCAACAGGTGCTCGGCGCCGTAGATCTCCGGCGTCTCCGAAAGGATCGCGGTACCGCCGTGGCGAACGAGCAGATCGACCGCCGCGCCCAGCGCGGGATTGGCGGTGATGCCTGAATAACCGTCGGAGCCGCCGCACTGCAGTCCGAGGATGAGATTGCTTGCGGACACCGTTTCGCGGCGCACCTCGTTCGCGTACGGGAGCATTTCCTTCACCATCGCGATGCCCGATGCGATCGCCCTGGCGGTTCCTCCGCTGTCCTGGATGCTGAAGGTGCGCAGCAAGGCGCCTTCCTCGAGCTTTTCCGCGCCCAACAGCGCGTTGATCTGGTTGGCTTCGCAGCCGAGCCCGACGATGAGCACGCCGGCGAAGTTGGGATGACGCGCGTAGCCGCCGAGCGTGCGCCGCAGCACCTGCATGCTCTCGCCCTGCACATCCATGCCGCAGCCGCTTCCGTGCGTGAGCGCGACGACGCCGTCGACATGCGAATAGGGCGCAAGCGCTTCGCCCTTGAAAGCGTCGGCGATGCCATGCGCCACCGTGGCCGAGCAGTTCACGGTCGACAGGATGCCGATGTAGTTGCGCGTGGCCACGCGTCCGACGTTGATGCCGTCGGGTCGCACGATTCCCTGGAACGTCGCGGGCCGGTCGACGTAGAGGGTCGGTTTCGCATCAGCGCCGAATGCGTAGTCGCGGCTGAAGTCCCCCATCGCCAGATTGTGCAGATGGACGTGCTCACCGGCAGCGATCGGGCGCTTGGCGAAACCGATGATCTGGTTGTAGCGCTTGACGGGCTCACCTTGCGCAATCGCCCGCGTCGCGACCTTGTGACCGGGTGGGATCAGTCCCGAGATCGCGACCTTTTCATCGATCAGCGTCGTTCCGGTCACCAGCTGCTGACGGGCGATGACGACGTCGTCATCGGGGTGCAGTCGGATGGTGAGGGATGTCTTGGTCAGCATGGGGTTCTCCTCGCGCGCCGAAGTCGCGCACTGCGTTAGAGTCGGTAATCGGCGCTTCGGTTCTTCAATAGAACAGACGTGGCAGCCACAGCGAGATCGAAGGGATGTAGGTGACGAGTATCAGCGCGACCAGCAGCGGGACCAGCCAAGGCAGGATGGCCATGGTCGTTCGCTCGAATGAGAGGTTCGCGATACGCGCCAGGACAAACAGCACCATGCCCATCGGCGGGTGCAGCAGACCAATCATGAGGTTGAGCACCATGATCAACCCGAAATGAACGCCGTCGATGCCGAGCTGATGCACGACCGGCATGAGCACCGGGACCAGGATCAGGATCGACGCCGTAGGCTCGAGAAAGCACCCGACGAAAAGCATCAGCAGGTTGGCGAGCAGCAGAAAGACCCAGGGGCTGTGCGTGAACGAAAGCACCCACGCAGCGAAGGAGTCGGTCACCTTGGTGACGGTCAGCAGCCATCCGAAGATCGACGCCGCCGCGACGATGAACATGACCGTCGCCGTCGTCTCCACCGTCTCCATCGATACCTTGATGAGCATTTTCCAGGACAGGGTCCGGTACCACACCATGCCGAGAAACAGCGCCCAGACACAGGCAGCAATCGCGCCCTCGGTTGGCGTGAAGATGCCGGAAGTCATGCCGCCGACGAGCAGCACGGGCGTCATGATCGGCAGCACGGCCTCGAACTTGAATTTCCAGTCGGCGCCCAGCAGCAGGAGCATGCCGGCGGCGACCGCCAGATTGAACGAGGCTCCGAGCCGGATTGCGCCCCAGATCGCCAACGGGAAGATGACGACGATCGCGAATTCGAGCACTGCCTTGCCTACGCGCGGCCATTCGAACGCGATGTCGCCCCCCCACTTGTACTTCCAGGCGTAGTAGCTCACCGTCGCCATCATCAGGACGGCCATGACCACCCCCGGCATGATGCCGGCGAGGAATAGCTGGCCCACCGAGACGTCGGCCATCATTCCGTAGATCACGAACGGAAGCGACGGCGGAATGATCGGCCCCATCGTCGACGACGCGGCGGTGACGCCGACCGCGAACTCGACCGGATAGCCCTGGTCCTTCATCGCCTTGATCTCGATCGTCCCGAGGCCCGCTGCTTCGGCGATGGCGGTGCCCGACATCCCGGCAAAGATCATCGAGGCGATCACGTTGACGTGGCCCAGCCCGCCGCGCAGCCACCCCACCAGGGCCAGGGCAAAGTTGTAGATGCGCGTCGTGATCCCGGCATTGTTCATCAGATTGCCGGCGAGGATGAAAAAAGGCACTGCGAGCAGCGGAAAACTGTCGATTCCGCTGATCATGCGGTGGACGACGACGAAGGGCGGCAGGTCGCCGGTCAGCAGAACATAGAGCAGTGCAGACCCGGCCATGGCAATGGCCACCGGCACACCGCTCGCCATGCCGGCGAGAAAACTGATGAGCAAAGCCGGGGTCATGCCGCCGCATCCGGATGAGGCACGCGCTCGGCGGGGTCGAGCACGCTATAGCCTCGCCGCCAGTTCTCCACGGCTACCTGCGCCGCACGCACCGCGCTGCACGCGAACCCGATCAGGCATACGCCGTAGACGAGATTCATCGGCAGGTCGATGATCGTCATGCGGTAGCTTCCCATCTTCTGCATCAGCTGCCAGATCAACACCACGGCGTACGCCAGGAATACCAGCTGCACGATGTCCACCATCGTCGATAGGACACGCCCGAGCCCCCGCGGAATGAGCCGGTACAAAAAGTCGACGTGGATGTTCCGGCTGTCGCGCACTGCAGGCGCGATTCCTAGGAAGACCGTGCAGATCAGCAGATAACGCGCGATCTCTTCTGTCCAGGATGCCGAATCGTTCATGAAATATCGCGTGAAGAACTGGTAGCACACGGTCAGCGCCAAAATCCAGAAAAAAGCGAGCGCGATCCAGCCCTCCAGACGATAGACCGACAGGTCGATGGGAGCATCGGCGAAATGCACGTGACCCGAAGCATCGAGGACGTGGTCCTCGGCCGGGGTCGGCGCTGCCGCGGGCGGCCTTTTTTCCATCGCGGCGGCGCTACTTGATGGCCTGTATCTTGTCCCAGTCAGCCTTGTTGAGGCCCATTGACTCGAAGCTCACGTTCTTCAGAATCGCTTCCTGGAAGCTCTTCTTGTCGACGGCGTGGACGTTGACGCCCTTCTTCTTGAACTCCTCGGCGAGCTCGCCTTCGCGCTTCTTGATGTCGGCGGTGGCGTTCGCTGCAGCCTCGCGGGTCACGTCGACGAAAACTTTCTTGTCGGCGTCCGAGAGCTTGTTCCACACGTGCGGCGCGACCTGTGTGGCCAGCGAATCGACGATGTGCCCGGTCAGAATGATGTTCTTCTGAACCTCGTAGAATTTCTTCGCCTCGATGGTCGTCAGCGGGTTCTCCTGCGCATCGACGGTGCCGTTCTGGAGCGCCAGGTAAACCTCGGCGAACGCGATCGGCGTCGGATTGGCGCCGCAGCTCTTGGGCAGCGCCAGGTACGCGGGCACGTCCGGCACGCGCATCTTCAACCCTTTCATCCCCGCGCAGTCGTTGAAGTCCCGGTTCGACGTCGACTGGCGAATGCCGTAGTAGGTCATCGCGGTAATCTGGATGCCCGTCTTGTTGCGGTACTCGTCCGTCATCTCTGCGAACGCCGGACTCTTCGCCCATGTGATCAGGTGATCGCCATCACGAAATGTGTATGGGTAGTAGCCGACGCCGATTCGCGGCATGGTGCGCGCCGCGAACGACAAGCCCGAGATGATCATGTCGACCGTGCCCAGCGTGAGCCCCTGGTTGAGATCGGATTCCTTGCCGAGGCTCGAAGCGGGAAACACGTCGATGTGATAGCGCCCATTGGTGCGCTTCTCGATCTCGCCCGCGCCCCACACCGACCACTTGTGGAATGGCTCGGATGTCTCGTAAACGTGAGCCCATTTGAGTTTCTGCTGCGCGAGCGCGGGCGTCGATGCGACGCACATCGCCACGGCAGCGAAAATCAGTCTTGCAATGCAACGCATGGTCTTCCTCCTGGTTGTAACGCTTGTTGTCATGCTGCGACGAGTTGAACCTTGGTGCTCTGGGTCTTGTCCTTCGCGAGCTCGAACGCCTTGACTGCGTCCTGAAGCGGAAACTGCCCGGACAGGAGCGGCTTGACATCGACTCGGCGCGCCGCGATGTACTGGACCGCCCAGTCGAATTCGATCCCCCAGCGGAACGCGCCCTTCAGATCGAGCTCCTTGCTCATGATCTCGTTCACCACGAACGGCAGCGGCTCGTGCGGAAGCGTCCCGACCTGGACGATGGTGCCCCCTCGCTTCGCTGCGGCGACGCAGGCCTTGAGCGCGGCGAAGCTGCCCGACGCTTCGAACGCTACGTCGAACTGCGGCGAGGCCAGCGCGTCGGCTTCCTTGTCGGCGCGTACCGTTCGCGACGCACCCACGGCGCGCGCGGTCGCCAGCGGCCGATCGAGCACATCGGAGACGGTGACCGAGGTCGCGCCGGCGAGCCGGGCGGAGATGACGGTGAGGCAGCCGATGGTTCCTCCCCCGGTCACCAGCACGTTCTTGCCGAGCAGGTCGCCGGCGCGGTTCACCGCGTGCAGTCCGACGGCTAGCGGCTCGGCAAACGCCAGCTCGCCAAGCGTTATGTCGCCGGCAACGGGATAGCACTGGCGCTCGCCCATCACGAAGTATTCGCAGAACATTCCCTGCACATGCGGAAACAGGCTCGCGCTACCGAGAAAGCGCATGCTGCGGCAAAGGTTCTCGCGTCCCTCGCGGCAATAGTCGCAGTTTCCGCACGCGTGCGAAGGACTCACCGCGATCTTGTCGCCGACTTTCACGCGCGTGACGCCGGCGCCGATCCTGGCCACGGTACCCGACGCCTCATGCCCCGGAACCAGCGGCTCGCGGACGATGAAGCTGCCGTTGCGGCCCTCGAAGTAGTAGTGCAGATCCGATCCGCAGATGCCTCCGGCACCGAGTCGCACCAGCACTTGCCCGGGAGCGATATCGGGCTCGGCGGTGTTCTCGACCCGCAGGTCTTCCTTGGCGTGAATTCGGCAGCTGAGCATGGCTTTCTCCTACTGGATGGCGTCCCAGCCGGTGCTGAAACGCTTGTATGCGTGATTGAGATGGCGCTGCATCGCTGCTCGCGCGGCGTCCTGGTCGTGCGCTGCGATCGCTTTCATCACCGCACGGTGCTCGGCGAGCGCAGCATCCCACAGCTCAGGAGCGTCGTAATGGTGCTCAAGCTGCTTGTACAGCGGCCCGGTGCGCTCCTCCCACAGCATCCTCACCACCTGCACCAGCGCGCCGTTGCCGGTCGCTTCAGCGATGCGCAGGTGAAACAGACGGTCGCTCGCAAGCGGCTGCTTGCCCGACCGGTGCTCCTCGTTCATCGACTCGAGCGCCTCCTCGATCGCGGACAGATGTGATTTTCTTGCCGACTTGGCCGCCAGCGCCGCGCATTCGCCTTCGATCACGCCGCGCGCCCGCAACAGCTCGAACGGTCCCACCGTCGCCTGCACCGCATCGGCTCCGCTGACGCGTCCCGCATCGAGAACGTAGATGCCCGAACCGATGCGCACCTCGACCAGACCTTCGACCTCGAGCGCGATGATCGCCTCGCGGACCGACGGCCGCGACACGCCGAGCTGCTTCGCGAGATCGCGCTCCGGCGGCAGCCGCGAGCCCGCCGCATACTCGCCCGAGCGCACCAAGCCGCGAATCTGGTCGGCAATCTGCCGGTACAGCCGGCGCGGTTCGATACTCTGGATAGGCATGGATGCGGCGCGACGCATTCAAATGCGCCGCCAGCGGGATGTACGGGAAACGCCGTAGCTAAACAAAATCGTCTGGATTGGTCAAGTGGTTTTACCAATTCGAGGAAGTGCCGGCACACTTGCGCTACACTATGCGCCTCCATGGCGCCCGTTCGCGGCGCTGACATCGAGGAGGTCCGTTGGCTCAGCGTCTGGCAGGCAAGACCGCGCTCATCACCGCGGCAGGACAGGGCATCGGCCGCGCCGCGGCGCTGGCGATGGCGCGCGAGGGCGCGCAGGTGTTCGCCACCGATGTCAATCCCAAGCTGCTGCAGAGCTTTTCCGGCGTCGAGGGCATCACCGCGCGTACGCTCGACGTGCTCGACGATGCGGCGATCAGGTCGACCTTTGCGGAGTTGCCACCGCTGTCGATTCTGTTCAACTGCGCGGGCTACGTGCACAACGGCACGATTCTCGAATGCACGCCCAAGGATTGGGAATTCAGCTTCAACCTCAACGTGCGCGCGATGTACATGACCATCCAGGCAGCCCTGCCGGCGATGCTCGCGCGCGGCGGTGGCAGCATCATCAACATGGCTTCGGTCGCCGGCTCGATCAAGGGCATACCGAACCGCTTCGCCTACGGCGCGAGCAAGGCCGCGGTGATCGGGCTCACCAAGGCGGTGGCGGCGGACTTCGTGACTAAGGGCATCCGCTGCAACGCGATCGCACCGGGCACGGTGGACACGCCGTCGCTGCACGAGCGCATCAACGCGTACGACGATCCCGAACAGGCGCGCAGGAATTTCATCGCGCGCCAGCCGATGGGGCGTCTCGCCAAGCCGGAGGAGATTGCGCCGGTGATCGTATTCCTTGCTTCCGACGAGTCGGCGTTCGCCACCGGCAACGTTTACTCGGTCGACGGCGGAATGACTATTTGAGATATCCGCGACTGCACGCTGATTCACCCTCGCTCGCCCGCTCGCCCTTCAGTTCTACGCCTACCAAGGAGATCGCATGAAACTCGTACGCTACGGACCCGCAGGCAAGGAGAAGCCCGGCCTCATCGACGCCGATGGCAAGCTGCGCGACCTTTCGCGAAAGGTGAAGGACATCGACGCGAAGACCCTCGCGCCGGCCGAGCTCGCCAAGCTGCGTAAGCTCGACACGCGCAAGCTGCCGCTGGTGAAGGGAAAGCCGCGCCTGGGCGCATGCGTGGCGACACCCTCGAAGTTCGTCGCGATCGGCCTCAACTATGTTGACCACGCCAAGGAGTCGGGCAATCCCATCCCGGAGTATCCCGTCGTCTTCTATAAATCGCAGACGTGCATCGTGGGTCCCAACGACAACGTGGTGATGCCGCCCGGTTCGACGCACATGGATTGGGAGGTCGAGCTCGGCTTCGTCATCGGTCGCACCGCGCGCAGCGTGGCGCTCAAGGATGCGCTGAAGTACGTCGCCGGCTACTGCCTGATCAACGACGTGTCCGAGCGCGAGTATCAGATGAAGCGCAGCGGATCGCAGTGGAGCAAGGGCAAGGGTTGCGATACCTTCGGGCCGATCGGACCGTGGCTCGTCACCACCGACGAGATCAAGGATCCGCAGACGCTGGACATGTGGCTCGACGTCAACGGCGAGCGGCGGCAGAGAGGCAACACGCGCACCATGATTTTCGGTGTCGCACAGCTGGTCGCCGATGTATCGCAATACATGACGCTGTTGCCGGGCGACGTCATCACCACCGGCACGCCGCCGGGCGTGGGCATGGGCATGAAACCCGAGCCGAAATACCTCAAGGCGGGCGACGTGGTCACGCTCGGCATCCAGGGATTGGGTGAGCAGCGCCAGAAAATCGTCGCGTCGAAAAAAACGAAATGATGGGTCGGACATCGCAGCGGTTGTTTCGCATCCGTCGCCTGGGGCCGCTGATTGCGCTCGCCGTGTGCGCGTTCGCGGCGGTTTCGCACGTCGCGGCGCAGACCGCCGCGTCGTATCCCAGCAAGCCGGTGAAGCTCGAGGTTGGGGCACCGGCGGGCGGAGGCACCGACATCGTCGCGCGCATGCTGGGAGACAAGCTCGGCGAGTCGATGAAGCAATCCTTCGTCGTTGACAATCGTCCGGGCGCATCGAACACTATCGCCGCCGATTTCACCGCCAAGTCGCCGCCTGATGGATACACGCTGCTGGTAGCGACCAACACCGGGCAGGCGATCGCGCCGCACCTGATGAGGCTCAACTTCGACACGCTGAAGGACCTCGTGCCGATAGCGCTGGTGATGGTCGTTCCCAATGTGCTCATCGTCAGCCCTTCGGTCACCGCCAAGGACGTGCGCGAGCTGGTCGCGCAGATGAAAGCGAAGCCCGAGGCTTTCAACTACGCGTCCTCGGGCGCGGGCAGCACGCAGCATCTGGCCGGCGAGGCGTTCAAGAAGCTTGCCGGCGTGCAAATGACGCACATTCCCTACAAAGGCAGCAGCCAGGCGCACGCGGACATGCTCGGCGGACAGGCACAGATCATGTTCGACACGACCTCGTCGGCGATCGGACAGATCAAGAGCGGAAAGCTGCGCCCGCTCGCGGTCACGTCGCCGAAACGCTCGCCGGAGCTGCCCGACGTTCCGACGCTCGCCGAAGCCGGGTATCCCGGACTGGAGATGACCACGTGGTACGGCGTGTTCGCACCGGCGGGAACGCCCAGGGACGTCGTCGCCAGGCTCTACGCGGAGATCTCGGCGGTGCTCAAGTCACCCGACGTGCAGAAACGGATCGCGGGACTCGCCGGCGAGCCGGGCAACATGAGCTCAGCGGAGTTCGCGGAACTCAACCGCGCCGACTACGAGCGCTATGGCAAGCTGATCCGCGAAGCGGGCATCAAGCTCGAATGAACGCCGCCGGGCCGTCCCAAGGCGCGAATTGCACCCTCTCTGGGGGCATCGCCGCGCCCGCTTTTTCATTTAGGGGCGCAAGCGTGGGTCCTACCGTGAACGCGACGATTGCGTTCGTCGCGGGGGATCCCGCCGGTATCGGCCCCGAGCTCGTGGCGAAGGTTCTTGCCGAACGCGCTGCGCTCCCCGCGGCGCGTATCCGGCTGATCGCGCACCGCGCGAGCCTCGAGGCCGGGGCCGCTGCTGCCCGCGTCGTCCTCGCTCTGCCTGCGCTGAGCCCGCGCGCCGCTGCGGCGTCGCCGGAGCCCCTGGTGCGGCTCGAATGGAGCGGATGGGAGGCGCCCGCGTTCGCACCCGCGCAGGCGGGCGCAGCCAACGGGACGTTCATGCTCGACGCGTTGCGCCTCGCGCTCGACCTCGCGCAGCGCGGCGAGGTCGACGCGGTCTGCTTCGCGCCGCTCAACAAGGCGGCGCTGCGGGCGGGCGGGATGACACAGGAGGATGAGCTGCGCTGGTTCGCCGATGTGCTCAAGCACGATGCGCCCTGCGGCGAGTTCAACGTTCTCGAGCAGTTGTGGACCTCGCGCGTTACCTCGCACGTACCGCTCAAGGAAGTTGCGAACCTGCTCAGCAAGGAAGGCGTTGCCGAAGCCATCGCCATGCTGCACGGCGCGCTGCGACGCGCCGGCAACGCGGCCCCGCGCATCGGCGTGTGTGGTCTCAATCCTCACAACGGCGACAATGGGAGCTTTGGACGCGAGGAGATTGACATCATCGGCCCCGGCGTCGAGCTTGCCGCGCGGCGTGGCCATCGCGCCGAGGGACCGTATCCAGCGGACACCATTTTCGTGCGCGCCAGGAATGGCGCGTTCGACGGCATCGTGACCATGTACCACGACCAGGGGCAGATCGCGATGAAGCTGATGGGCTTCGAGCGCGGCGTCACCGTCCAGGGCGGCTTGCCGGTCGCGATCACCACGCCCGCGCATGGCACCGCGTACGACATCGTCGGGCAGGGCGTCGCCAATACGCAGGCGATGCGCAACGCGCTTGCCCTCGCCGCCCGCATGGGAGAAAGCGCGCACTAGCCCGACGGGCTGCTCCTTGGCGTCATTCACCTCATTCACGGAAACGGACGCATTCCATCATGTCCTTCGTCAAACCCATCGACCCCGACCAGGCGAGCGCGGCGGTTCGCGCGATCTACGACGACATCAAGGCGACGCGCAAGACCGACCTCGTGAACAATTTCTGGAAGGTCCTGGCCAACGATCCGCCGACGCTCAAGCGCGTGTGGAGCGCCGTCAAGGAGGTGATGGCGCCCGGTGCGCTGGATCCGCTCACTAAGGAGCTCGTCTACATCGCGGTGTCGGTAACCAACAATTGCGAGTACTGCATGCACTCGCACGCCGCCAGCGCCACCGCCAAGGGCATGACACCGGAAATGTATCGCGAGCTCATGAGCGTCGTGGCGCTCGCCAACGAGACCAACCGGCTCGCCAACGGCTATCGCGTCGACGTCGATCCGCATTTCATGCAGCCGCTCGATCCACGGTGAAGGCGCTGTTCACTCCTGATGCGCAAGGAGCCTCGCGCGCGCTGTCGCGCGAGGCGTTCCTCTACCCCGCGCTTGCGCCGCTGCGGAGCGGACGGCTCGCGCTCGATGCGTTGCATACGATGCACTGGGAGGAGTCGGGCAATGCGCTGGGCGTTCCCGTGGTGTTTCTTCACGGAGGACCCGGCGGTGGCAGCTCCCCCGATCATCGCCGCTACTTCGATCCGCGCTTCTACCGGATCATCGTGTACGACCAGCGCGGTGCCGGCTCCTCAACCCCGCTTGGCGAGCTCCTGGACAACACGACACCGCACCTCGTCGCCGACCTCGAGCGATTGCGCGAGCATCTGGGCGTCGAAAAGTGGCTGCTGTTCGGCGGCTCGTGGGGTTCGACATTGGCCATCGCATACTCCGAGGCGCACGCGGAACGGGTGCTCGGCCTGGTCCTGCGCGGAATTTTCCTGTGCAGACTGCAGGAGATCCGCTGGTTCCTCTACGACATGCGCTTTTTGTTTCCCGAAGCGTGGCGCGCCTTCTCCGAATTTCTGCCGAACGCCGAGCGCGGTGACCTGCTCGGGGCGTACCATCGCCGCCTCATCAGTGCGGACCCTGCGGTGCATCTTCCCGCCGCGCATGCCTGGAGTCGCTACGAAAGCTCGTGCTCGACACTGCTGCCCGATCCCGAGCTGGTCGCGCACTTCGACGAGGATGCCGTGGCGCTGGCGATCGCGCGCATCGAGGCGCACTACTTCGTCAATAACATCTTCCTGCGCGACAACGCGCTGCTTGCTGACATCGATCGCATCCGCCATCTCCCCTGCACGGTAGTGCAGGGACGCTACGACGCCGTGTGCCCGATCATGTCCGCCGATGATCTGCATCGCGCGTGGCCAGAAGCCGAATATATCGTGGTGCCCGATGCGGGGCACTCGGCCCGCGAGCCGGGTATCGCCCGGCAGCTCGTCGCCGCGACCAACCGATTTCGCGGTCGGCTTTCGCGCTAGCCACCGCGAGGCGAAGCATGGCCACTATCGAACGCGTCGAGATCACGCTCGTCGACCTCAAGCCCAAGGTGCGGCGCACCGACGCGATCCAGAGCTTCGTGTCGCAGGAGACGCCGATCGTGCGCGTGTTCGACAGCGACGGCGCGGTCGGCACCGGCTACAGCTATACCATCGGAACCGGTGGTTCATCGGTCATCGCACTGCTGGCGGATCACCTCGCGTCACGCCTCATCGGGCGCGATGCCGCGCACATCGAGGCGATCTGGCGCGATCTGCTTTTCAGCACGCATGCGACCAGCGTCGGCGCCATCACCGCGATCGCGCTCGCCGCCATCGACTCCGCGCTGTGGGATCTGCGCGCGCGGCGCGCCGGACTTCCGCTGCACATCGCAGCCGGCGGCGCCAAGAACTCGTGCCCGCTCTACACTACCGAGGGCGGCTGGCTGCACGTCGAGCCGCAGGCGCTGGTCGACGACGCGCTCGCCGCGAAGGCAAGCGGATTCGGCGGTGCCAAGATCAAGGTCGGACGAGCGCACGTCGCCGAGGACGTCGACAGGCTCGCCGCAGTGCGTGCCGCGGTCGGTCCGTCGTGGGACATCATGACCGATGCCAATCAGGGGTTCGCGCTCGCGGAGGCGATACGACGGGCACACCATCTCGAGGCGCTCGACATCGCGTGGTTCGAGGAACCGCTTCCCGCGGACGATGTCGCCGCACACGTCGAGCTCACGCGCCACACCAGCGTTCCCATCGCCGTCGGCGAATCGCTTTACAGCATCAGCCAGTTCAAGGATTACCTGCAGGCAGGCGCGTGCTCCATCGTGCAGGTCGACGTCGGTCGCATCGGTGGCATCACGCCGTGGCTCAAGGTCGCGCACATGGCCGAAGCGTTCAATATCGCGGTGTGCCCACACTTCCTGATGGAGCTACACGTGGGGCTGTGCTGCGCGGTGCCGAACAGCCGCTGGGTCGAATATATTCCGCAACTCGACACCATCACCGGCCGCAAGCTCGCCATCCGCGACGGACGCGCGTACGCGAGCGAAGAGCCGGGACTGGGCATCGACTGGGACTGGGACGCGATCGCGCGACTTCGCAGCGCACCGCCGCGCGCGATCCGCTAGCGGGGCACCGCGGCGCGGGTATCGCCGGCCGGGACCCGGAACGCGTTGACCTGAAACGTCAGGTCGATGTCGTCGCTGACCCAGCCGAGCACGCGGGTGAGTCCGAAGTCCGAACGCTTGATGGTCGACACCGCGCCCGCGCCGCAGGTCTCGCGGCGGCCGTCGGGCTCGCGACCGCACTGCATGTGCTCGATCTTGAGATTCACTGGCCGCGTCACATTGCGCAGCGTCAGCAGACCGCTGATGCCGATCAACTCGTCCTGCTTGAATACGAGCTGCGTCGAGTTGAATCGCATCACCGGAAAATGCACGACGTCGAACATGTCCTCGCCGCGCAACCATGCATCGCGAAGACCCCACCCGGTATCCACCGAGGTGGCATCGATCACCAGATTCACGTCGCCGGTGTGCTCCTCGCTGTCGAGCACGATCGTGCCCTCGGTGTGCCCGAAATGGCCGCGCTGGCGGGCAGTACCCAGGTTGGTCACCGCGAACTCGGTCGACGACTGATCCGGATCGATGCGATAGGTTTCCGCGCCAGCCGAGGCAACGCTTGCGTATGCGAGCACGCCGAGCGTCAACGCGGTCGCGGCGAGCGCACGCGCGCAGCGACGCGTTCTACTCGCGGTAAGCCTCGACGGGAATGGTGATCCTGACGTCATCGCTGACCGCCTTGGGAATTCCTGCCTTCATCCCCCAATCGGAGCGCTTGATGGTCGTCGTGACCTCGGCACCGCACAGCGGCTTCTTGTTGAAAGGCTGCTCGCCGCACATGAAGTTCGAGACCTTGAGCGTCACCGGCTTGGTCACGCCGATCATGGTCAGCTCGCCATCGGCTCCGACGACCTTGTCTCCGTCGAACGTCAGCTTGGATGATTTGAAGGTCATCGCCGGATACTTGGCGACGTTGAAATAGTCTTCGCCCTTCAGGTTGGTATCGAGTCGATCGGTGAGGCTGCGCACCGACGAGGTGTCGATGCTTACGTCGATCGAGCCCGAGCGGGCGGCGCGGTCGATGACGATCTTTCCGCTCGATTTGGTGAAGGTGCCGTGCTGGAGAGAGAACCCTCCCATGTGCTGCACTTCGAAGCTGGGCTGCGAATGCGCGCTGTCGATCACGTAGGTCTCGTCGGCCGCGAAAGCAGCCACGGGGATCGCTAGGCAAAGCGCGGCGGCAAGCAGAGTCCGGGTCATTCGATAGTCCTCAAGGTTGTCGATAGCCGGTGGCGCCGCTGCCGCGACCGTCATGAGCCAACACCCGCAGCGGGCGGGATATTCCCCCGGGCGACTATTTTACCGGGGGAAGCACCATGCGCACGCGCACCGTAACCTCGTTGGCCACGGTATCGGGGTCCGACCATTCGCCCTCGCCGATCTTGAAGTCGAGACGGTTGATGGCGAAGCTGCCCTCGGCGACGCTGTTTCCGGCCGGGTCTTTTTTCAGGACGATGGGCACGACGGCGTCGCGGCTGATGCCCTTGATGGTCAATGCGCCGGCAACCTCGTATTTGTCGCCACCCAGATCCTTGATGCTGGTCGAGAGGAACTTCGCCGTTGGAAATTTCGCGGTGTCGAACCACTTCGCTCGCTTGACCTCGGTCTCCGACTCGTCGCTGGCGAGGTCGATGCTGCCGAGGTCGATTTCGAACTCCGCTTTCGATTTCGAGAGGTCCTTGGGCAGGAAGACGATGTTGGCTTTCCAGCGGCGAAAGCGTCCTTCCACGTTCACGCCCATCTGCCGCGAAACGAATCGGATTTCACTCTTGTCGATGAGCACGCCCTGAGCGGCGGCCTGCGTCGCCGCCAGGAGCATCATGCCAAGCGACGGAATGAACGAACGCAAAAGTGCCATGATCAGTTTTTCCTTCGTGAAGGCAGCATCCGGGTCAGCACGGTGTCCCGGTCGTGAAAATGGTGCTTCAGCGCCGCCGCGACATGCACACAGACCACCGTCAGGAGGGTGAAGTTCAACGTGACATGGACCAGGCGCAGCACGTGCGCCAGGTCGCGATCCTTGGCCACCAGGTCGGGGAGGGGCAAGATCCCGAGGTAGACGACCTGGATCCCGGTCGACGAGCTGTAGATCCAGCCCGAAATCGGGATCACTATCAGGAGCAGATAGAGGCCGACGTGCGAGATGTGCGCGGCGTGCAGCTGCCACGCCGGCATCGGCAAGAGAGGCGGCGGCGGATGAACCCACCGCCACGCCAGACGAGCGCAGGTCAGCAGGAACACGGTGATGCCGATCCACTTGTGCCACGCGTACCATTGCAGCTTCTGTCGCGACAGCGGCAGGTCCACCATCGACAGGCCGAGCGTGAATCCGCACACGATGAGCACCGCGGTCAACCAATGCAGCGCGATCGCCGTTGTGCCGTAGCGTTGTGGCACCCCCGCGTTTTCGGGCAAAGCGAGGGAGGGAGCGTGATTCAACATGGGCGGATGTTGTAGTGCGCCGATCCATGCCGTGTCAAGTTCGGGCAACGACCTTAGCACGCCGGGAGCGCGCGCATGAGCCTCTATAATCGTTGCATGATCGCCGCACTGCCACCCGCGCCGCGCGCGCACCTGCGGTGCAAGCGTCGTGCTGGTCGTCGCGCGTGGCCGGCCGCCCTTCTGCTGCTGTTCGCGAGCCTGGCCGGCGCCGGCCTGCCGCGTCCGGTGGTGCGCGCATTCGCGGACCAGCATATCCCGATGTCCGCGGTAAGCGCGTTCGTCCAGGAGTTGGGCGACGCGCAGCCGCTGTTCACGCAAGACCCTTCGAAACCGATGAATCCGGCGTCGACCATGAAGCTGGTGACGACGTTTGCCGCGCTCGAGCTGCTCGGACCCGATTACCGCTGGCGCACCGAAGCCTACGCGGACGGAAAGATCACCGACGGCGTGCTCGATGGCAACCTAGTGCTCAAGGGTTACGGCGATCCTAAGGTGACGGTCGAGCAGTTCCAGGAGCTCGTCGCGCGCTTGCGCTCGACCGGACTGTCCGCCATCCGCGGCGACCTCGTCCTGGACCGAAGCTTTTTCGCCCTGGTGCGACACGATCCGGCGGCGTTCGATGGTGAGCCGCTGAAGCCGTATAACGTCGGCCCCGATGCGCTGCTGGTGAGCTTCAAGAGCGTGCGCTTCGTCTTCGCGCCGAACGCCAATGGCAGCGCAGTGGACGTGCGCGCCGAGCCCCCGCTGCCGGGTGTGCGCATCCACGGCTCGCCCACGCTAGTCGCGGGCGATTGCAGCGACTGGCGCGTCGCCCTGCAACCGGTCTTCTCCAACCACGCCGATTCGGCAGACGCGACTTTCCAGGGACAATATGCTGCGTCGTGCGGCGAGCGCGACTGGTACGTCGCGCTGCTCGATCATCCGCATTTCGTGCGCGACGTTTTTGCGCAGACGTGGACCGCAGCGGGCGGCGCCTTCTCGGGCGGTGTTCGCGACGGCAGGCCAGGGCGCGGCGCAAAGCTGCTGGCCACGCTCGAATCTGCACCGCTCTATGACGTCGTTCGCGACATCAACAAGATGTCCAACAATGTGATGGCGCGCCAGTTGTTTCTCACGCTGGCGACCACCGCTTATCCGGCGCCGGCGACAACCGCGCATTCGAGCGCCGTGGTGAAGCACTGGCTCACCAGGCGTGCGCTGAACTTCCCCGAGCTCGTGCTCGAGAACGGTTCGGGACTGTCGCGCCACGAGCGCATTTCCGCGCGCAGCATGGGACGTCTGCTGATGGCGGCGTACGGCAG
This sequence comes from Casimicrobiaceae bacterium, assembly GCA_036491555.1. Taxonomy (GTDB): domain Bacteria; phylum Pseudomonadota; class Gammaproteobacteria; order Burkholderiales; family Casimicrobiaceae; genus PALSA-1003. The sequence continues at coordinate 8,440 of DASXBS010000194.1, read as the reverse complement.
CGACGTGCGAGCCGATTACGTCAGCTCGCTCGCGGTCTCCGCGACCGACGGCACCGTCAGGAGGCGCTTCGAGAACGACGCCGTCGCCGAGCAGGCCTTCCTCAAGACCGGATCGCTCGAGGGCGTACGCGCCATCGCCGGCTACGTCTTCGCCCCCGACAACCGCAAGTTCGTCGTCGTCTGCCTGGTCAACCACCCCAACGCAGCGGCCGCACAACTGCCGATCGACACTCTGGTCGAATGGATCTATCACTCGACAGATGCTGCCAGGGCCCCATAGATTCCTCGACACGACTCGCGACGCGGGCTCAGTCACGTTGCACGAAATCTTGGCAGTACCTCGTCGCCCACCGGCGCCGACTCGCAATTCCCCGTCGATCCCCGCGCTTCGCGCGGGGCCCTCACCGGGAGGCTCGCGTCGCTACATCCCCGGTATCACGTGGCTGTCCTTGAACAGCATGTAACCGCGCACCAGGCGATACAGCACCCAGATGGTCGTTGCGATCCAGATGCCGATCGCGAAGGGAATGCCGATAATGGTCACGAAGAGCAGCGATCCGACGATTCCCCACAGGAACGAAAACCAGAAGGTGCGGATCAGCCAGCGCAAATGCGACGCCAGCCACGTTCCCGTGGCGTCGGTGCGCTTCACGTACGCGATGATCAGCGCAACGATGCCGACGATGCCCATGAGAGGCGCGATCAGCGGAAAGCCCGAGGACACCAGTCCCGCGACGGCGGCGACGCCGAAGAGGCCATAGACCAGCAGCGTCGTGGAGATCAGCGATGGCGGCGGCGCGCTGGTGGCGAGCGTCGCGCCCGGCGTAGGTGTCTCGTTCATGATGTGCCTCCTGTTCGTGCGGCCGCGCGGCCGCGTTCACAACATGCCGGCGGATGTCGCCTTCTTCAAGCGTAGGGCGTGCCGTCCTTGTGCGCATAGCGTGTGTTCTGATCGACCAGAAGCAGATCGTCATCAGGATAAAAGCACTCATCGGCTTGGATGCGGCTCCCGACCTCGAGGTACGTGGCCGAGCCGCCGCTGCGATTGACCAGGTGATGCGCATCGCCGCTGCCGGCGGGATAGCCGACGCACATGCCGGGCCCAAGCGGCTGCTCGCCGGCGTCGGTGATCAGCACGAGCTCCCCGGACAGGATGAAGACGAATTCATCCTCGCGTGTATGGCAGTGGCGCAACGCCGACTGGCCACCCGCGGGCAGCGTGACCAGGTTGACGCCGAACCCGGTCAGACCGCACGCCTCGCCGAGCCGGCGCTTGCGGCGATCTCCCATGCGCGACTTGAACGGTTCGGGGTAGCCCGAGCCGCGCACTTCGGAAACAGTGGAAGGGTCCAGCGCGGGAAGCTTGAGATCGGCCATGGGAGGACTTTTCCATGAAAATCAGGGGCGATGCCAGGCGCAACGGCGGGGCTATAATACGTCAACGTGCGGCGCGCGTTGCGATCGCCGTTGGATACGACATGGAGAATCAAACATGACTGCCGCAAGATTCGAGCGCAGCCGCGATGCGCTGGTCAAGGATTTCACCGAAGTGCTGACGGAGGCCGACGCGCTGCTCAAGCAGGCGACCAAGGAATCCGGGGAGAAGGCGAGCGATCTTCGCGCTCAGGTCGAGGCGAAGCTGCGCAATGCGAAAATGAAGCTGCAGGACATGCAGGACGATGCGCTGGACCGCGCGAAGGCGACCGCGCGAGCGACCGACGAATACGTTCACGACAATCCCTGGCAGGCACTTGGCGTCGCCGCGGCCGTCGGCGTGCTGATCGGCCTGCTGATCAGCCGTCGCTAGGCCCGCGTGGCCGATACGGGCGAAGTGCCGCGCGCGGGGGGATTGTCTGACGCGCTGTTCCGGCTCAGCGGCACGGTCGTCGCGCTGCTGCAAACGCGACTCGAGCTGGCGACGGTCGAATTCGAGGAGGAGCGCGAGCGCGCCACCGAGTTGCTTGTGCTCGTCCTGTGCACCATGCTGCTCGCGTTGTTCGCGCTGCTTTTCGCTTCGCTGTTCGTCATCGCGTGGTTCTGGGAAAGCTACCGTTTGTGGTCGATTGGCGGCGTGACGCTGTTCTACGCTGTACTGGGAGTGGCGACGCTGTTGCGACTGCAGCAGCGGCGGCGCGGCAAGCCTCCCGCCTTCTCCGCGACGCTGGCCGAGCTGAGTCAGGACGTTTCTTCACTGCGGCGCAATCCATGAGTCGGCAGCTCGACGACCTCGCCGCACGCAAGGCGCTCCTGCTGGCGCAGCTGCGCCTCGAGCGCATGCAGGTAGCGCTCTACGCGGGCCAGTTGCGCGACGCGGTGCGACCGGCCAGTCTGATCGGCGGCGCCGTCGCCAAGCCCGCCGCCGCGGTGGCGCTGGTCGAGGCGATCGCGCCGCTGTTCGGATTGCGGCGCTTTGCCTACTGGTTCCGGTTGGGGTCGATCGCGATCGCCATGCTCGGCATCGCGCGCAAGTGGCGCCGCGGCGCACAGCCCGCCGAAGCCGATTAAAGCCCCAGCTCCTTCCACATCGCATCAACGCGACGCTTGACGTCCTCGCTCATGACGATCGCACGGCCCCAGGTGCGCGCGGTCTCCCCCGGCCACTTGTGGGTCGCATCAATGCCCATTTTCGCGCCCAGCCCCGCCACCGGCGAGGCGAAGTCGAGGTAATCGATCGGCGTGTTCTCGACGATGAGCGTGTCGCGGGCCGGGTCGACACGCGTTGATAGCGCCCAGATCACTTCCTTCCAGTCGCGCACGTCGACGTCGCCATCGGTCACGACGATGAACTTGGTGTACATGAACTGGCGCAGAAAGCTCCACACGCCGAACATCACGCGCTTGGCGTGGCCCGGGTACTGCTTGTTCATGCTCACTACGGCCAGGCGGTACGAGCAGCCTTCGGGCGGCAGGTAGAAGTCGACGATCTCCGGAAACTGCTTTTGCAGCAGCGGGACGAAGACTTCGTTGAGCGCCATCCCCAGCACCGCAGGCTCGTCCGGAGGCTTCCCGGTGTAGGTCGAGTGATACATCGCGTCGCGGCGCAAGGTGATGCGCTGGATGGTGAAGACGGGAAAGCGTTCCGCCTCGTTGTAATAGCCGGTATGGTCTCCGAACGGCCCCTCGAGCGCGCTCTCGTAGCCCGTGGGGTCGGACGCGTCGGGCCGGATGAAGCCCTCGAGCACGATTTCGGCGCTGGCGGGCACCCACAGATCGTGGCTCATGCATTTGACGATGTCGGTGCGCGCGCCGCGCAGCAGGCCGGCGAACTGATATTCCGAGAGCGAATCCGGAACCGGCGTGACCGCACCCAGCATCGTCGCCGGATCCGCGCCCAGCGCCACCGCAATCGGGAATGGCGTTCCAGGGTGCGCGCGCGCGTGGTCGCGAAAGTCGAGCGCGCCGCCACGCTGGGCGAGCCAGCGCATGATCACGCGGTTACGTCCGAGCACCTGCTGGCGGTAGATGCCGAGATTCTGTCGCGCCTTGAGCGGGCCGCGGGTCACCGTGAGTCCCCAGGTGATCAGCGGCGCGACGTCGTCGGGCCAGCAGGTCTGCACCGGGAGGCGCGCCAAGTCCACGTCCTCGCCTTCCCACAGCGTCTCCTGGCAGGGGGCCGAGCTACGCTGCCTGGGCGCCATGTTCATGACCTGCATGAATACGGGCCGCGTGTTCTGCCACGCGTCGCGCAGGCCCTGTGGAGGTTCAGGCTCCTTCAGAAACGCCAGCAACTTGCCGATTTCACGCAGTGCCGATACCGAATCGGCGCCCATGCCCATGGCCACACGTTGCTGCGTGCCGAAAAGGTTGGCGAGCACCGGCATCGTATGGCCCTTGGGGCGCTCGAAGATCAGCGCGGGGCCGCTGGCGCGCAGCACGCGATCGCATATCTCGGTCATTTCCAAGCGCGGGTCGACCTCGGTCGCGATGCGGCGCACGAGGCCCAGCCGCTCAAGCTGCGCGACGAAGTCGCGAAGATCTGAATATTTCATGGGAGGCCAAGCGCCGGCTCGTCCTGCAGAGGTCGATCATGTTAACAAACGGCGACGTGCATGCCTGTCGTCACTCCAGGGCACCTAACCACGATTTGTCGTGCCAAGGCGAACGATTTCCACGGACGGCGAGTCTTAGCGGGACCGCCGGTCTTTTTGCATCATTTCCCTGTTTTCAAGCGCAATTCTTGCCCGAACTGTCGGGGGAAAGCGACAGTGGGCGTGGCGTCGGCGCCACAACCACGAATAAACCCGAGTTTGCAGACGAGCCCGGCTGGACCGGTCACCTCGCCTGTCCTATGCTGGTTTCAACGGGCCTCGGTGGAGGCTCGCGTCGTCTGGAGATCGACCGCTTGAAGCTGTATCCCCTGAGGAAGTCGCTGTCAGCACTCCCCGTCATCGCCGCGCTGTTCTGGGCGGCGGCAACGCTTGCGCAGCCGGCCGGCACAGGGAACAAGGTCGCCCCGGAGACGGTGACGCCCACTTCCAGCGTTCTGCCATCGATCGAGATCCTCGCCCAGCAGGGCGCGCTCGCAAACACCTGCGGCGGCGCCGCATTCAATCTCAATACTTATATTCACGTCGACACCCAGGCATCGTCGGAGGTGAAGCTGTCGGCGCCGGGGTTTCCCAACCTCGAGCAATTCACCGACGAGACCGGCGCTAACATCGGGCCGTTCAACGGCAACTTCCCTGCCTTCACTATCCTCGCATTCGGTGGAGGATTGCCGCCGAATACACCAATTCGTGTGATAGTGAACACTTACACTGGACATGGCTTGTCAGGCAACATCAGCTACACGAGCACGATTCAGTTCGACTGCACGACGGGGACGGTATTGAACCTCCTGGCCGCCCCCCCTGGCTCGCCGGCGGATATCCCGACCTTGGGTGACTTCGCCCTCGTGGCGATGATGCTGTTGGTGCTGGGCGGCGGGGCGCTCGGTCTGCGCCGCCAATCCAAGGTTAGCGCGCAGCGCAGGCGCCGCAACGACCGCTTCCCGCGCTAGAACACCGCCCCCGCGCCGCCGTCCATCGCGACCATCGCGCCGGTGACGTACTCGGCCGAGGCCGAAGCGAGGAAGACCGCGACCCGCGCGATTTCCTCCGGCTGCGCGAAGCGTCGCAGCGGAATGCGCGCCTGATTGCGCTCCAGCAATTCCTCCTCGGCGAGGCCGGTGAGCTTCGCTTCCGCCTTCAGCCCCTCCTGGACACGCCCCGTCAGTGTGGCGCCCGGATTGATGCCGTTGACGCGTATGCCCGACGGGCCGAAGGCCGCAGCGAGCCCGGTAGTCGCCAGCATGAGTGCGGCGTTCGCGGCGCCGCCCGGAATGTGCACGGGGCTCGCGACCTTGCCGCCCATACCGATGATGTTCACGATCACCCCACGCTTGCGCGGCAGCATGCGCCGTATCACCGCGTCGATCGCATGCATGGTGCTGAAGAACTTCGCGTCCATGGCGTCATGCCAGGCGCGCGCGTCGAGATCAGCGGGCGCGTAGCGGCGCGCCGCGCCGGCGGAATTGACCAGCACGTCGATCGGCCCCGACCGCGACTCGACGTGCTCGACCATGCGCTCGGCGTCCTCGATGCGAGTCATGTCAGCCGCGATGACGAGCGGCGCATGCTTGCTGCGCGCGAAGCGCGCCAGCGCTGCCTCGAGATTCGCGTGGCTGCGCGACACCATCGTCACGCGCGCGCCTTCCATCGCAAAGGCTTCCGCGCAGGCGTAGCCGATCCCCTTGCTGCCTCCCGTGATCAGGACGATCTTGTCGTCGAGGTCGAGTTGCATTGCGTTCTCCGGTCGGTTCAGGGCACGAGTGCGGCGCGCAGCAGCGCTTTCACGCGGGCATAGGCATCGGCACGCGCCGCCGGGTTCGCGGCGATGGTCACGCCTTTGCCTGGATTGACGCCATTGGGCACGTCCAAGTGGACCGGCCTCGCCAGGTTCGGCGTGTCGAACCCGTGGTATGAATCGGGATACGTGATCACCGTGAGCGGCAGGCCCTGGTCACGCGCGCGCTTGCCGAGCGCAATGCAGGGCGCCGCCGCGGTCCAGTCGTCGGCTTCGCCGATGAAGATGCTCACCGGCGCCGCCGGGGCGAAGGCGTTGCGTCCGCGCAGCGATGCGCTGCACCCGGGATAGAACGCGATCGCGGTCAGGAAAAAACCTTCGTTGTCCGGGTTATGCTTGTACGCGGCTACGACCGGTGAGCGCTCGTCCATCGTCGCCAGTACCGCGCTGCCGCCATGAGACCAGCCCAGCAGCGCGATCTGACGCGGCGCGATATCGTTGCGCGTGCGCAGATAGTCACGCGCGCCGAGCGCATCGAGCCTGCGGTTCGCCTGCATGATCGTCTGACGAGCGCTCGGCTGCGTACATATCTCGCGTCGGCCGCGCGGATTGAAGCTGTCGGGGAAAAGTACCGCGTAGCCCTCCGCGACCAGCAGGTCCGCCATCGCCTGCTGAAGGGGCGTCAAGCGTTCACGCCGGGCAGGTCGCGTACCGTACATCCCATTACAGCCGTGCATCACCACCACCGCGGGGAAACCGCCCGCCGACGGATCGGGGGTGAAGAACAGCCCGCTCAGCATCAGCGGGGTGCCATGCAGCGGGTCGATGTCGAGGCTGGGAAAGCTCACCCGCTCGCCAGTGGCTTCGAACCCCAACGCGAGCCCCGCTGCCGACAGCGCGAATGTCGCCACGGCGAGGCGCAGCATGGACATCACAGCGGCGGCATCCACGGCCAGCGTTCGTAGCGCACGCCGTAATCGATCATCACGCCCAGGAATATGGCCAACCCGTACCAGTGATTGCCGCGAAACGCGCGAAAGCAGCGTGCGCGGTCGCGTCGGCGAATCAGCCAGTAGTGCCACAGCGCGAGCAGCGACGCAACCGCGACGCCTGCGTAATACCACGGCCCCATCGACTTCAGCTGACCAATGTACGTCATTCCCGCGAGATGAATGGCGTACGACAGCATCACCATCAGCACGTCGAGCTGTCCGAAGAATATCGCCGACGTCTTGAGGCCGAGCTTGAGGTCGTCGTCGCGGTCGACCATCGCGTATTCGGTGTCGTACGCCATCACCCAAAACAGGTTGGTGACGAAATAGATCCATCCCAGCGAAGTCACGCTTTCTTCGACCGCGGCAAACGCCATCGGAATGCCGAAGGAGAAGGCGATACCCAGGAACGCCTGTGGCAGCACGAAAAAGCGCTTGAAAAAAGGATAGGCGACGGCGATCGCGAGCGCCGGCAGCGACCAGAGCATGATGACGCGGTTCAGGCGCACGATCAGGAGGAAGGCGCACAGCGCGAGCGTTGCGGCGACGACCAGCGCCTCCCATGGCTGAATCTCCCGGCGGGCAAGCGGGCGCTGCTCGGTGCGCTCGACGTGCGCATCGAAGTCGCGGTCGGCGTAGTCGTTGAGCGCGCATCCTGCCGAGCGCATGAGCAGCGTGCCGAGCGTGAAGATGCCCACGAGCAGCCATGAGGGCGCGCCAACCGAGGCGAACCATAGCGCGGTGAGCGTCGGCCACAGCAGCAGCAACGTGCCGATGGGCTTGTCGAGCCGAACCAGACGCTCGTAGGCGTCGATGCGCGCGACGATGCGTTGCGAAAGCGGTGCCGTTGCGCTCAATTCACAGAGGTAGCGCGAGTTGCTTCTTGAGCGCGCGCCGCGCGACGTCGGCGAGCATCCGCTCCGCCGTCGGATGACGCAGCTTGAGGCGCAGCTCGCGCTTCATGCGCGTGTTGGCGAGACGTCGCGATTCGCTCATGAACGAAAGCATCATGGGGGCGATGCGCGCCTCGGCCTCGTCCCACGACACGCGCGGTGGCCGCGGCAAGCGGAACGCATCGGCGACGCTGTCGAACCAGCCGCCCATCTTGAGCTCGGAATCATCGTTGATGTTGTATGCACGATTCGGCTTGCCGCGAAACGCTGCGATCACGGCCGCGCGCGCAAGGTCGTCGGCGTGGATGTGATTGGTGAACACGTCGTCCTCGGCGCGCAGCACCGGCGTTCCCTGCTTCAGGCGCTCCAGCGGCAGGCGCGACTCGGCGTAGATGCCCGGGGTGCGCAGGATCGACAGGCGCACGCCGTAGCGACGCGCCCACTGGCGCAGCCGGTCTTCGGCGGCGATGCGCCGGCGCGCGCGCGGCGTCACTCCCTTGCGCGGCCGCGATTCGCTCACGCGTGCTCCAGCACAATCGCCATAGACGCCGCTGGTGCTGATGTAGACGAAGCGCTGGGGTATAATCCGCGCCTTTGTCAGCGCCGCGACAAGCCGCATCGTTCTCGGATCGTCGCGCCCGCTCGCGGGCGGTGGCGCGAAATGCATCACCGCGAAGGGCGCGGCGCGCAGCCGATCTAGACTGTGGTAGGAATCGAGGTCGCCGACGATCGGAACGATGCCATGGCTGCGCAGTCTGGGGATGTCTTCCG
>DASXBS010000193.1:0-21780 GCA_036491555.1 Casimicrobiaceae bacterium | reverse complement strand
CCGAAGTGCTCGAAGCCGATCTGTTCGCAGGCATCGACACGCCGATCGATCTGATCGTGGCGAATCCGCCCTATCTCGCCGATCCGCTGGCGCGCCTGTACCGCGACGGCGGGGGCGAGCACGGCTCGGCGCTTTCGCTTCGCATCGTTCGCGAAGGTCTGGCCCGGCTCGCGACGGGCGGCATGCTCGTGCTCTATACCGGCTCCTGCATCGTGCGCGGAGAGGATCGGCTGCGCCGCGCCGTCGAGGTCGAGGCGAAGCGAGCCTCGGCGAAGCTCTCCTACCGCGAGCTCGATCCCGACGTGTTCGGCGAGGAGCTCTCGCGCCCGGGTTACGAAGACGTCGATCGCATCGCGGTGGTCGCGGCGGTCTTCGAATCGATGCCGGCATAGACCCGACCCGCTCATGCGATTTCTCGGCATCGGCGAGGACGGCGACTTGTGCGCGATGTACTACGGCCTCGCGCGCGCTGGCCACGACGTGCGCATGTACATCGGATCGCCCGAATCGCGCGGCCTGTATGCGGGCATGGTCAAAGCCACGCACGATTGGCGAGCCGAGCTCGATTGGGTGCGCGCCGCCGGCGAGGATGGCATCGTGCTTTTCGAATCGGCGCAGCATGGCGAGCTGCAGGATCGCCTGCGCGGCGAGGGATTTCAGGTGATCGGGGGCAGCGCCTTCGGCGATCGCCTCGAAGCCGACCGCAGCTTCGGCCAGGCGCAGCTCGCGGGACTGGGATTGCGTATCGCAGCGTCGCACCCGTTCGACGACTTCGGCGAAGCGGCCGCATTCGTGCGCGAAACAAGCGCCCGCTACGTATTCAAAAGCAACGGCGCGGGCAGCCTGCGCACGCGCAACTACATCGGTCAGCTGGATGACGGCGAGGATGTGGTGGCGCTGTTGCGCGCCTACCAGCGGCAATGGCACGAACCGAACGCCCCTGACTTCGTGCTCATGGAGTATATCTCCGGAGTGGAAGTCGGCGTCGGCGCGTATTTCAACGGGCGCACCTTCCTCGAGCCGGCGTGCCTGGACTGGGAGCACAAGCGTTTTTTTCCCGGCGAGCTCGGCGAGCTGACTGGCGAAATGGGAACCATCGTGACCTATCGCGGTTACGAACGCATTTTCCAACGCACGCTCGCGCACATGGCCGGGGCCCTCGCGGCAAGCGGCTATTGCGGCTACATCAATCTCAATCTCATGGCCAACGAGCACGGGCTCTGGCCTTTGGAGTTCACCAGCCGCTTCGGCTATCCGGGGTTTGCGATCTGCGAAGCGCTGCACGACGAGCCGTGGGACAGCCTGTTCAGGAAAATGCTAGACGGCGCGGGCACCCACCTGCAGACACGCGCGGGATTCGCCGCCGGTGTGGTCCTCACGGTACCACCGTTCCCGCACGGCCACGGCTATGCGCAGCTTTCGCGCGGCCTTCCGGTCTTGTTCGACGCCTCGATGACCGACGCCGAACGCGGCGCATTGCATTTGGCCGAGGTGGCGATGGATGCGGACCAGCTCGTGACCAGCGGGAAGATCGGCTACGTCGGCGTCGCCACCGGGACCGGGCCGACCGTCGACGCCGCGCGCGAGCGCGCCTACGCCCTCGCGCGCAAAGTCGTCGTACCCAATCTGCGCTACCGCGACGACATCGGCGAGCGCGTCGCGCAACGCGACCTCGCTACGCTCGTCCGACTGGGGTATCTCACGCCATGAACGCCGCGCTCGCTCCTTTACGCGACCGCGTGCTCGCGTGTCCGATGATGCCCGCGCACCACGACGCGCTTGAGCGCTACCTCGACGGCAAGCTGTCGGCGGAAATGACGCTCATGTACGCGCTCAAGGGTGAGCCCGACGTCAATGCGCTGAACGACGCATTGCAAAGCGCACTGACCCTCGCCTCAGTCGCTTCTGGCGACGGGGCCGCGCTGGCTGCAGCCATCGACGCGCTGATCGGTCTGCTGCGCCGCAATCGGACCGGTTGCGAGCGCATCGCACGCATGCTGCGAACGGGGGTCGATACCGACCAGCCCGCGCCCAGCGTCGAGCAGGGAATCGCGTTCTGCCGCCGACTGTTCGACTGGTCGGTCGCGCAGTCGTCGGAGTCGAGTGTCGCGCTTTATTCGCTGGGGAGCGCACAGATCCTGCACGCGGCGACCGCGGAGATCGTCGAGCTCATGGAAGCGCAGAGCCTGCTCGGACCCGCCCGGGACGTGCTCGACCTCGGTTGCGGAATCGGGCGTTTCGAAGTCGCGCTGTCGGCGCGCGTGCGCTCGGTCACGGGCATCGATGTGTCTCCCGGCATGATCGCCGAAGCGCGCCGGCGCTGCGCGCGGCTGCACAATGTCTGCCTGGCGACGTGCTCCGGGCGCGACCTCGCGGATTTCGACGATCGTTCCTTCGATCTGGTGCTCGCGGTCGATTCCTTCCCTTATTTGGTTCAGTCGGGCATGGCCCTGGTCGAGCGGCACTTCGCTGAAATCCGGCGCGTGCTTCGGCCCGGGGGCGACCTGCTGATCCTGGAGTTCAGTTACCGCAACGACCTTGGGCGCGACTGCGATGACGTGTGGCGGCTCGCGGCGAGCCACTCGATGGACGTACGCACTGCGGGCGCGCAGCCGTTCTCAGTGTGGGACGGCGTGGTCTTTCACCTCGTGCCTGTGTCGACACGCTCCTCACCGAAGTGCGCTCGGTAACGGCGGAAGCACCGAGCGCCGCTGGCGAGCCGCATCAGTGCGCCTTCGGCGATCGCGCGACCGACCGCCGGATCGCGCTCGACCAACGGGAAAATGACCTCGCGGTTCCACGCTTGCGAATGCTGGACGTCGAGCCCGGCATGCAGCTGGAAGTACATGCGGCCCGACACTCCGACGCCAAGGCGCTTGAGGCCTTCGTTGACCTGCGCGACGCGGCTTGGCGCCGTCATCTCTATAACCCCGAGCGCGCCGACGGCGTGGTACGCATAGCGACGATTGAGCGCGAGCGCGACCATCAGATTGGCGAGCGCCAGAGATTCCCAGAGGGTACTTTCCGGTGACGGCAGCAACTTCAATTCGTCGACGACCGCAGACAGCATCAGCGAATGCATCGCGCGCTCGTGTCCGCGCCCCATTTCATCCCAGTAGTTGCGCGCCATCTCCAGCTTCGGCTGCACCGGAAAGCGCACCTGGGTAAGTGCCACCAAGTCGTCGAAGCCAGCCTCTCCCGCGGCCTCCTGAGTGAGGAACCAGCGCATCTGCGCCAAAGTCGCGCTCGACGCGAGCCAGGCGAACAACGCGTCGCCCTGCCCGGGGCCGGTCTCGCACAGCTGCTCGAACCATGCCAGGAACGCGCACGGATCGGCGGGCGCGTCCGCGGCATCGCGGCGGATCATCCGCCGCTCCTGCTCGATGAACTCGCCCTCGGCGATCTGCATCTCGCGCGCGGCGCGGAGATCTTCCTTCCAGTCCGGCCCCGGAAGCGCAGGCGCAAGCCGCAGCGCGTTGAAGGCCATGAGTGCGATGTGGAAACGGTGCTGGTCGTCGGTGAACGACGAAGGTGGGGTCGCTGCGGTGTTGAGATATGAAACGGTGGGAGGCGCCATAAAAGTTGGTTGGGTTCCGATGCGCGACATGCTGCAAGAACAATGCCATCAGGTGGTCAGGGCCTCGCGATGATGCGACGTGCGCCCGCTGACCCGATATCGCATTGGCGGTGCCCGGAGGGAACGCGCACGGCATTGGTTAAGCAGCAGCGAAGCCGGCGTCGCATGCAACGCGTTCGATCGTCGCACGATCAGCGCTTGCACGCGTTATTGCCTGTCGCTTGTAAGTCTTACCAGAGCGCATACCGCGGATTGGCGCTGACGCGGGTGTGTACAACGCCGACCTCGGAGACTGATAACATGAGGATTCGGCGACCGCTCCCCATGGTTCGCACCGATCAGCACTTTCCTACACCCTTGCAGCTCGCTACCCACATCGCACAACGCCCGCGCTCCGCCGCCGAGGGTTGCCAGGCATGATCGACATCGGGCGCGTGATCCATACATTGTCGCAGTCGCGACGAGCAGCCGGCGCGGTGCTTCGTGCGGGCGGCGAGGCGCCGCTGCGTGCGGAACTTTTCAGCGCCGAGCAGATGGAGCATCACGGTGCAACGCTCGCCGCCACCCACCAGCTGGGTACGCGCAGGGTGCGCGATCAGTTGCTCACGCGCCTTGCACAGAACGAGAATGTCCTGGTCGACGCCTGCGCGCAGCTCACGCAGTCAATCAAGGACGAGCGTCCGATCACCCCCGCCGGCGAGTGGCTGCTCGACAATTTCTATCTGATCGAAGAGCAGATTCGTACCGCGCGGCGCCATCTGCCGCGCCACTACAGTTCCGAGCTCCCGGCGTTGCGCAGCGGTCCCTCGGCGGGATTGCCGAGGGTCTACGATATTGCGCTCGAGATCATTTCGCACGGCGACGGCCAGGTCGATCCCGACAGTCTCAGCCGCTTCATCGCCGCGTACCAGAACGTGATCCCGCTCACGGTGGGCGAATTGTGGGCGGTGCCGATCATGCTGCGCCTAGCGCTGATCGAGAATCTGCGTCGCGTCGCCGCGCGGTTGGCTGCGTCAGGCATGGGCAGCAACACCGCTGCCTACTGGGCCGACCATATGACGCGCATCGTCGAGCGCGATCCGAAGAACCTGGTGCTGGTGATCGCCGACATGGCGCGCTCGAACCCTCCCACCAGCACGGCCTTCGTCGCCGAGCTGGCGCGGCGCCTGCAAGGACAAAGCCCCGCAGTCGCTCTTGCGCTGACCTGGGTCGAGCAATGGCTCGCCGAATCGGGACTCACCATCAAGCAGATGGTGCAGTCGGAAAGCCAGCATCAGGCCGCCGATCAGGTGTCGATCGCCAACAGCATCGGCAGCCTGCGCTTTCTTGCGGTGATGGATTGGCGCAAGTTCGTCGAGGCGATGAGTATCGCGGACCGGGTACTCGCCGAGGATCCCGCCGGTGTGTATGCGCGCATGGACTTTGCGACGCGCGACGATTACCGCCACGTGCTGGAAAGGATCGCACGACGCATCCGCGGCTCCGAGATCGATGTCGCTCGCAAGGCGCTCGAGCTCGCGCGTCTTGCGGCTGCAGACGATGACGCCGACGCACGGCGCACGCACGTGGGCTATTACCTGGTCGATCGTGGCTTGCCGACGCTCGAGCGTGCCGTGCGTGCACCCACGCGGGCGAAGGATATGCTGCGTCACGCGGGCTCTGGGTGGCGCCTGGCGCTCTACCTCGGTGCGATCGCGCTGATCACCGCAGTACCGGCCGTCTTTTTGTGGGCCCAAGCGGCCGCCGTCGTCACCCACCCGGGACTGCTTGCGTTCTGTGTAGTTCTGTTCGTGCTGTGCGCGAGCCAGCTCGCAGTGCAGTTGGTCAATCGCATGGTCTCGCTGATCGCGTCGCCACGCACCTTGCCGCACATGGACTTCCGCGAAGGCATTTCCCCGGAAGCACGAGCACTGGTGGTGGTGCCGACGCTGCTTGCAAGCCAGACCGTGGTCGACCAGCTCTTGGAAGCGCTGGAAATACGCTTCCTGGCCAATCGCGATCCGCAGCTGCACTTCGGGTTGCTCACCGATTTCGTCGATGCGCAGGAAAGCACGCTGGCGTCGGACGCACCGCTGCTCCAGCAGGCGAAGCGCGGCGTCGAGGCGCTCAACGCCAAGCATGGCGAGGGGCGCGACGATGTGTTCTACCTGTTCCATCGTCCGCGACGCTACAACGAGCGCGAGCGCGTCTGGATGGGGTTCGAGCGCAAGCGTGGCAAGCTCGGCGATCTCAATGCATTGCTGCGCGGCGACGGTGCCGAACGCTTCTCGTGCATCGTTGGTCGGATCGACGTACTTCGTGACCTGAGATACGTCATCACGCTGGACAGCGACACGCAACTCCCCCGCGACGCCGCACGGGCGATGGTCGCGGCGATGGCGCATCCGCTCAATCGACCTCGCTACGATCGCGCGACCCGCCGTGTAGTGGAGGGTTACGGCATCCTGCAACCACGCGTGAGCGCGAGCCTCGCCGGGTCAAGGAGATCGCTGTACGCGCGCCTGCAAGGCGGCGAAGTCGGGCTCGACCCGTATACCCGCACGGTATCGGACGTCTACCAAGACCTCTTCGGCGAGGGCTCGTTCATCGGCAAGGGAATCTACGACGTCGACGCCTTCGAATTCGCGCTCGCCGGCCGCTTTCCCGACAACCGCATCCTCAGCCACGACTTGCTGGAGGGATGCTACGCGCGCTCCGGACTGCTGAGCGACACACAACTCTACGAGGACGATCCATCCTCGTATGCGGCGGATACGCGTCGTCGCCATCGATGGGTGCGGGGCGACTGGCAGATCGCGAGCTGGCTGTTCAAGAGGGTCCCCGGCACCGGGCGACGCAGCGAGCCCAACGTGCTCTCGCTGCTCTCGCAATGGAAGATATTCGACAACCTGCGCCGCAGCCTGGTCCCGGCGGCGCTCACCTCGCTGCTGTGCCTCGCATGGACCGCGCTATCGCCGGCTTGGTTCTGGACGGTGGCCGTCGTCGCGATCATCGCTCTGCCGGCGCTGCTTGCGGTGCTGGCCGACCTGGTGGCGAAGGCAGCGGACACCTACCTCGCCGAACACATACGTACGACGCTGCGATCCTTGGTTCAGCGGCTCGCGCAGGTGCTCTTCGCAATTGCGTGCCTACCGTTCGAGACCTACGCAACGCTCGACGCCATTGTCCGAACGACGGTGCGCACGGTCTTCACACGGCGCCACTTGCTCCAGTGGACTCCAAGTGGCGATCTCGAGCATGCGAGCATCGGCACGCTCGCCGGGGCGTATCGCTCGATGTGGGCAGGTCCCGCGCTCGCGGTCACCATCGCCGTCCTCCTCATCCGCGACCATCCGCAGGCGCTGCCGCTCGCGGCACCCATCCTGCTGCTGTGGATCGTTTCGCCGTGGCTCGCCTGGTGGCTGAGTCGCCCGTTGCCGCGCGAACAGCCCCGGCTCGAACCGGCGCAAAGGGCGTTCCTGCGCATGGTCGCAAGGCGCACGTGGGGATTTTTCGAGCATGTCGTCGGCGCAGCCGATCACTGGCTGCCGCCCGACAACGTGCAGGAAAACCCAGACGTGGTAGTCGCGCACCGAACGTCGCCGACCAACATCGGCATGGCGCTGCTCGCCAATCTCGCCGCGCACGATTTCGGCTACCTGAGCACAGGCCGGCTGCTCGAGCGCACTGCTCTCACCTTCGCGACGCTTCAACGGATGCAACGGCACCGCGGCCACTTTTTCAATTGGTACGACACGCGCACGCTCGAGCCGCTGCATCCGCGCTACGTATCGACGGTCGACAGCGGCAATCTGGTCGGACACCTGCTCACGTTGCGAGCCGGTCTCGATTCGCTCGGCGACGAGCCGATCCTGCCCGCGCGCTGGTTTGAGGGACTCGCCGACACGGTTGCGACGTTTCGCGCGGCCACCACTGAGCGTGCGCCGCCGAAGCTTGCCGTGTTGGAACGCGAGATCGATCGCGCGCGTTCGGCGGCGTCTGGCAGCGTCGCTGCCACGCGCGAGCGCATCGAGCGGGTGGCCGTCGAGATCGCGCATATAGCCGCGCAGGTTCCCGCCACGGACGAAGAAGCCACGGCTTGGCTTGCGGCGATGGACCGGCAGTGCAGCGACGCGCTGGCGGAATTCACCCTGCTCGCTCCGTGGAACGCGCTTGCCTCCGCTCCGGAACGATTGAGCCGCGCTCTGCTGCCGCCTGGCATTCCCACCCTGAAGCAAGCCGCCGCGCTGGCGACGCTGCTGGCGCCGTTGATCGAGCGCGCGCTCGCCGACCAGCTGCCCCAACAGGAACGCCAATGGCTCGCGTCGCTAGGTACGATGCTGCAAGCGGGGAGCGCGAACGCGGCGCAGAGGCTGGCCGCGATCGATGAGTTGGTCGCAGCCATCGCGTCGCTGACCTCGATCGACTACGACTTCCTGTACGACTCTCAACGCTATTTGATGGCGATCGGCTACAACGTGTCCGAAAGCCGGTGCGACACGAGCTTTTACGATCTTCTCGCCTCGGAAGCGCGCCTGTCGACCTTCGTCGGCATTGCGCAGGGCCTGTTACCGCAGGAAAGCTGGTTCGCCATGGGACGCCTGCTCACGCACACCGCAGGCGAGCCCATCCTTCTGTCCTGGAGCGGGTCGATGTTCGAATACCTGATGCCGCTGCTGGTCATGCCCACCTACGACAACACGCTGCTCGATCAGACCATGCGCGCCGCGGTGAAGCGGCAGATCCGCTACGGCGCGCAGCGCGGCGTTCCGTGGGGTATTTCCGAGTGCGGATACAACGTCGTCGATGCTTCACTGACCTATCAGTACCGTGCCTTCGGCGTTCCAGGACTGGGCCTGCAACGCGGCTTGTCCGAGGACGTGGTGATTGCGCCGTACGCGGCTGCGCTGGCACTGATGGTGGCGCCGGTCGAAGCGTGCCGGAATCTGCAGCAACTCGCGGCACAGGGATGCCTGGGCCACTTCGGCTTCTACGAGGCGATCGACTACACGCCTTCGCGAATGCGCCGCGGTGAATCGAGCGCGATCGTGCGATCGTTCATGGCGCATCACCAGGCCATGAGCCTGCTCTCACTCGCCTACTTGCTGCTCGATCAGCCGATGCAGCGGCGATTCGTGTCCGATCCCAGCCTGCAGTCGACGCTGCTCCTGCTGCAGGAACGGGTACCCAAGGCGCGTGCCCTGTATTCCAACAACCCGGCGCTGGTCGACCTACGGCCCACACCGGACGCGCCCGAAGCGCCGGTGCGCACGTTCAAGACGCCCGACCTGCGGGTCCCCGCGGTGCAACTTCTGTCCAACGGGCGCTATCACGTCATGGTCACCAGCGCCGGGGGAGGCTCCAGTCGCTGGAAGGACATCGCGGTCACGCGCTGGCGCGAAGACGTCACCTGCGACCCGTGGGGAAACTTCTGCTACCTGCGCGACGTGGCGACGGGCAACGTCTGGTCACCTAGCTACCTGCCTGCGCGGGTCGTCGCCGACGCCTTCGAGGCGAACTTCGCCGAATCGCGCGTGGAGTTTCGGCGCCGCGACGGCGATATCGAGACGCATACCGAGATCGTGGTCTCTCCCGAAGACGACGTCGAGCTGCGTCGCCTGCACATCACCAACCGCGGCCGCGCGGCTGTCGCGCTGGACGTGGCGACCTACGCCGAGGTCGTGCTCACCTCCGCTGCGGCGGACACGCTGCACCCCGCGTTCTCCAATCTTTTCGTTCAGACCGAAATCGTGACGGCCAGGCGTGCGATCCTGTGCACGCGGCGGCCGCGCTCGCGCAGCGAACATTCGCCGTGCCTGATGCATCTGATGGCGGTGCACGGCGGCACGAACGGCGAGACGTCGTACGAGACCGACCGCGCCCGCTTCATCGGACGGGGCAACTCGGTCGCCGACCCGCAGGCGATGCGCAAGGCCCGGTCGCTTTCGGGAACGCAGGGTTCGGTGCTCGATCCGATCGTCTCGATCCGCCAGCGCATCCACATCGCCCCCCAACGGACGGTGATTGTCGACATGGTGACCGGTATCGGCGAGGACCGCGCTGCGTGCCTGGCGCTGGTCGAAAAATACCAGGACCGCCGGCTCGCCGATCGCGCGCTGGAAATGGCATGGACGCACAGTCACGTCGTGCTTCGCCAGCTCAACATCACCGAGGCCGAGGCACAGCTCTACGGTCGTCTGACCGGCTCGATCATCTTCGCCAACGCCTCGCTGCGCGCCGATCCCGGCGTGATCGCGCGCAACCGCCGCGGCCAGTCAAGCCTTTGGGGCTACGCGATCTCGGGCGATCTTCCGATCGTGCTGCTGCAGATCAAGGACCCCGACAACATCGAGCTGGTGAGGCAGCTGGTGCAGGCGCATGCCTACTGGCGCCTGAAGGGGCTCGTAGTCGACCTCGTGATCTGGAACGAGGAGCGCGGCGGCTACCGCCAGCTGCTGCACGATCGCATCATGGGACTTATCGCCGCCGGCGTCGACGCCAACGTCATCGACCGGCCCGGTGGCATTTTTCTGCGCGCTGCCGAGCAGATCAGCGCCGAGGACCGCGCGCTATTGCAATCAGTCGCGCGCGCGATCTTCACCGACAGCCGAGGCTCACTCGCCGAGCAGGTGCGGCGGCCGGTGGCGGCCGACCCCACGATTCCGCGTCTGATCCCGGCGCAGGAGCGCTCCGCCGAATCCATCGCGCAACCGGCCACGGCGCGTCCGGCGTTGCGCATGGACAATGGGCTGGGCGGGTTCAGCGAGGACGGTCGCGAGTACGTGATCATCACTACGCAGGATCGACCCACGCCGGCACCGTGGGTGAACGTGATCGCCAACCCCTACTTCGGGTGCGTGATTTCGGAGAACGGCCCGGTGTACACGTGGAGCGAAAATGCCCACGAATACCGCCTCTCGCCGTGGCACAACGACCCCGTCACCGACGCGAGCGGCGAAGCCTTCTACATCCGAGACGAGGAAAGCGGCCGCTTCTGGTCGCCGACGCCACTGCCGCGCTGCGGCGTCGGTGAATACACCTGTCGCCACGGGTTCGGATACAGCGTCTTCGAGCACAGCGAGGACGGGATTGCCACCGAGCTCACGATGTTTGTCGCGCCAGCGGCGGCGATCAAGTTCAGCGTTCTGCGCATCCGCAACACTTCCGGGCGCACGTGCCGCCTCTCCGCGACCGGTTACATCGAGTGGGTGCTGGGCGACCTTCGACCGAAGACGACCATGCACGTGGTCACCGAGATCGACCCCGGCAGCGGCGCGGTTCTGGCGCGCAACACCTACCATCCCGAGTTTGCGGACAACGTCGCTTTTTTCGACGTTGACGACGTCACCCGCACGATCAGCGGCGATCGCACGGAATTCATCGGGCGCAACGGCTCGCTGCGCGATCCCGCGTCGCTCTGGCGTGCGCGGCTGTCGGGGAAGGTGGGTGCGGGGATGGACCCGTGCACCGCCATCCAGATCCCTTTCACGCTCGCGGATGGTCAATCCCGCGAGATCATTTTTCGGCTCGGCGTCGGGCGGGGTCCGGAGGACGCCAGCCGTCTCGTCCTGCAGCATCGACGCCCAGGAACTGCGCGCGATGCCCTCGAGGCCATCAAGGCGAATTGGAAGCAGACGCTCGGCGCGGTCCAGGTGACCACACCCGATCCCTCAATCGATCTGCTCGCCAACGGCTGGCTGCTGTACCAGACGCTGTCGTGCAGGATCTGGGGCCGCTCCGGCTACTACCAGTCAGGAGGCGCGTATGGATATCGCGACCAGCTCCAGGACACCATGGCGCTGGTGCACGCGGCGCCCCACCTCGTGCGCGAGCAGCTGCTGCGTTGCGCGTCGCGCCAGTTCCTCGAGGGCGACGTGCAGCACTGGTGGCATCCGCCGCTCGGCCGAGGCGTGCGCTCGCGATGCTCCGACGATTTCCTCTGGCTGGCGATGGTCACGTGCCACTACGTCGCAGCGACCGGCGATTGGGACGTCCTCACCGAACAGGCATCCTTTCTCGATGGACGCGCGCTGGGCCCCGAGGAGGAATCGTATTACGACCTGCCGGTTCGCTCTCGGGAACACGCCAGCCTGTATCAGCATTGCGTGCGCGCGGTCGAACGTTCACTCGCCTTCGGAGAGCACGGGCTTCCGCTGATGGGGTCGGGCGACTGGAACGACGGCATGAACAACGTCGGCATCGGCGGCAAAGGCGAAAGCGTCTGGCTCGGCTTTTTTCTCTACGATGTGCTCGCGAAGTTCGGAAGAGTAGCCGACCGCCATGGAGACTCGGGATTCGGGCAGCGCTGCCAGGACGAGGCGCGCTCACTGCGCGCGAATCTGGAGCGGCACGCCTGGGACGGTGGCTGGTACCTGCGCGCGTTTTTCGACGACGGCACACCGCTAGGCTCGGCGCGCAGCACCGAATGCAATATCGATTCGGTTTCACAAAGCTGGTCGGTGCTCTCCGGCGCCGGCTCGAAGGAGCGCACCGTCGCTGCCATGCTTGCGGTCGACCAGCGACTGGTCAAGCGCGACGCGGGACTGGTTCAACTTCTCGACCCACCCTTCGACACCTCCGGCATGGATCCCGGCTACATTCGCGGCTACGTGCCCGGCGTGCGCGAAAATGGCGGACAGTACACGCACGGCGCTATCTGGGCAGCGATGGCGTTCGCCGCGCTGCGCGATTCCGAGCACGCGTGGGAGATCATGCGACTGATCAACCCGATCAACCATGGCGACTCGGCCAAGACGATCGCAGTCTATCGCGCCGAGCCGTACGTGGTCGCCGCAGACGTTTATGCGGTCGCGCCGCATACCGGGCGCGGAGGTTGGAGCTGGTACACGGGTTCCGCCGGCTGGATGTATCGCCTGATCCTGGAAGCACTGCTCGGCGTGCGGCGCGAGGGCGATCGCCTCATGTTCGCGCCCTGCCTTCCCCGGGACTGGCCTTCGTGCGAGATACGTTATCGCTATCTCGAGACCACGTATCGGATCGTCGTTCGCCAGGAAAGCGGGGAATACTCGACAACGCGAGTTTGGCTCGACAACGTGGCGCAGGCCGGGTGCACGATCGCGCTGGTCGACGATCGCGAGGCGCACGTCGTCGATATACGGGTTGAAGTAGAGCCTGCGTCGCAGACGGCGACTAGAGAGACATCCGCGCGCGAGCCACTGCTTGGTGCAGATGCGCAATGAACGTGATAGCGTAGCCAAGGCGCGCCTTAGCGCGCGGCGGAGCGCGGCTGAGCGCCCTCAGCGGGTGCGCGTTCTTGCCGCGTACTCGACGGCCAGCGAGATTTGTCGCTGCTTCACCGCGTCGTCGAGTGCAGGACTCAGGTCGGAATCCAGACCGGCGCGCCTGTCAGCAAGATCATCCGTCGGTCGTCCTGGGATATTGATGACGGTCTCTTCGGTCGGATCGATGCTATCGGCACCGCCGAACCTGAATGTGTCGATCCATTTCATTTTGCACCCCTCGTGTCAGGTGCTGCTACGTTACCGCAATGCGCAACGGTGCCCATCGGCGTTCGTCTGAATATCGTGTAGGACAGCGCCGCACGGCAGCGGTCCGCCGATCATGGGGTGTCATCCGGCACCTCGAGGTCGAGGAGGGGCGCGTACTGCTGCGCCCCGAAGATGTCGGGATCGCCGGGGCTGCCGCTGGGGCGCAGCCGATAGATCGTGAATTTGATCGCGTTCGCGGGGTCGAATTCGACGAAATCGGCGATCCGCTCAGGCGCGAGGCCATACAGGGTCATCACCGTGTCGCGCGTCAGCACGCGCGCCTTCTTGACCCGCTCGTAGGTCGCGCGATCGTTGAAGATGATGTCGAAGGTGATCAGGTTCACGCCTGCGTTCTTGCTGCGCACGGTCTTGGCGAGGTCGGAAAGCCTACGTGTCTTCATCAGGTCAGGCTCCCGCGGTGGTCAGGTGCGTGGGGAACAGCTCGAGTGGGTGCGCGCAGCGCAGCGTGTGGTTGATCGTCCAGCGATACGCGGGACTTGCGCGCAGGACCTCGTCGAGCGCAAAGGCGACCGAGCCCGCGGACCCCTTCACCGCGGGCAGGCGCGCGTAGAACATCTGTCGGGTTCCGGTCACGCAGACTTCCTCGGCCATAGTCGCGGTGGGGGCGACGCCCTGCACGAGAATGCACAGCTCGTGACCAGGCCGATGCCTGAGCGGCTCGAGCTCGCCCATCACGCCGTCGCGTCCGTAAACGTTGTAATGCAACTCGTAACCGCTTTCGCCGAAGCGCTCGCGGACCTGCTGCCGCGCCCAGCCGATAACCTCGTCGACGTGCGCGATCGTGTACGGGTCGCGAATGCCGACCATACCCACGTAGCGCTCACCGATCTTCCCTGCGCCTTCGAGCTTCACGCGAAACTCGGGCGCGTGCATGAACCTGGCGCCGGTGACACGGGTGGTCTGCTCGGCGACCTGCTCGTAACGGCATTCGGACATGTCGAGCGTGCCCCCGGCCACGTGCTCGAAGTACGGGTTGGAGCGCTCGTACATGGCATGGCCCGCCACCGAGGCGACGGTGCAGCGCTGCGCGGGATGCATCGCGGTGACGCGGACGTCCTCGGCGCTCACCTCGCCCAGTACCGTCTCCTTACCCCCGTAGGGCTCCGCACAGAACGAGGCACATTCGAGCACCTTGCCCAGGTAATACGCCTGCGCTTCGGGGAAGCCGTGGTGGATCGCCGGCGCGGCGAACACGCAGCTGTCGCTGCTGCGCCCTCCGATGATCACATCCGCGCCTTGCTGCAGGAGGTCGATGAACGGGTGGACGCCGGCCATGGCCACGATGCGCTCGGTCGCGGCGAGCTCGGCCTCGGTGAGCGTCGGGTGGCCTTCGAGTCCCTGCACGACCTCGCCGCCGCGCATGCGACGCAGCAGCGTCTCCTTGTCCACCTCCGAATAGAAGTAGCCGACCCGAAACGGCTTCAACCGGTGCTTCGACGCGAGATCCTTGATGACCCGCACGTACAGATCGACGCGGCTGTCGGACCCCGTGTCGCCGCTGGAGCCGATAATCATGGGCACGCGCAGCTCACGCGCCGCGAGCAGCATATGCTCGAGGTCCTGTGTCTGCCACGCCAGCGGGCTGGTCGAGGTATCGGTCCCGAGCGGTATCGGACCGACGTCGTCGCTGCCCGAGTCGGCAGCGATGTAGTCGGGCCGCGCGGCGACCCCAAGCGTGAAGCTCTCCGCGCGCAGCGGCGCGAAACCAAGATGGCCGTTGGGGCAGATGATGCGAATCGAACGCATGCGCGATTTCGTCGAGACGAGAGCGATAATACCAGCGCGAGTGCGGCCGTGCCGAGGCCGGAGCGCGTGGACGAAAGAACGCGCTGCCATTAGCATTTCGGCAGCGAAGATTTCAGGAGGTCATCATGTGGGCGCTGCTGTTACGGGTCGCGTGTTGCGTCGTCGCATTCCCGATGATGCCTGTCGCAGCGCAAGACGCGCTGCCGAAGCTGATCCGGATCGTCGTGCCGTTCTCGGCGGGCGGCAGCAACGATATCATCGCGCGCGCGCTGGCGGCGCCGCTGGCGAAACGCCTCGATATTCCGGTCGTCGTCGAGAACCGGGCCGGCGCCGCCGGCGTGATCGGCGCGGATTTCGTGGCCAAGGCGCCGCGCGACGGATCGGTGCTGCTGCTGACGTCGTCGAGCTTCCTGACCGCTGCGGTCACGCAGCCGCACCTGCCGTACGATCCCCTGACCGCATTTGCGCCGGTGGCGATGATCGGTCAGGGTCCGATGCTGCTCGCGGTCTCAGCCTCGACGCCGTTCAAGTCGCCGGAAGACGTGATCGCGGCGGCGCGCGCCAGCCCGGGCACGCTCAACTATGGCTCCGCCGGCGTGGGATCCATCGGGCATCTCGCGACGGAACTGCTTGACGATGCGGCGAAAGTGCAGATGACGCACGTTCCGTACAAGGGCGCCTCGAACGCGCTCACCGATCTTGCCGGCGGGCAGATCCAGGTGATGATCTCGAATTACAGCACGCTCGCCCCTATGATGAGCGCCAGCAAGATCAGGCCGATCGCGGTAACGTCAAAACAGTCGCATCCCGCTTTCTCCGACTTGCCGCCGCTGGCGGCGACCGTGCCGGGCTATGCGATCGATATCTGGGTCGGCGTATTCGCCCCGGCCGGCACGCCCCCGAGTCTCATCGGGCGGCTCAACCGCGACATCGACGAGATCTCGGCGTCACCCGAGATGCGCCCGGTGCTGGAGCCCGACGGGACGCTGCCGACCGCCATCAGTCCGGCATCGTTTGCCCAGCGCCTCAAGGAAGAGCTCGCGCAGTGGAAGCGGATCGCCAGCGAGCACAAGATCGTCGCCGAGTGAGCGCCCTGTTAGGGGCTCATCGAACCTATTGCTGCAGGTCACGCAGCCTAGTGAACCAGCACGACGGGAATCTCCGCAAGGTGCAACACCCGCGTCGTCACCGACCCCAGCAGCATGTTCGATAGCGCCGTCATTCCACGCGTGCGCATGTAGATCATGGCGCTGTCCAGCTCCTTCGACTGCGCGATAATGGTCTCCGCGATCGACCCGACGAGCGGATGGGTGGTGTATGCGACTCCCGCCGCATCCAGGATGCGTCGGCTCAGCGCGAGCATCTCCGCGCATTCCTCGCTGTAATAGCGATCGAGCATCTCGGTGCTGATGACAAGGTGTCGGACCTGCGCGTTCCAGGACCGATTCCCTCCTACAGCGTCAGGCAGAAGGCGCCGAGCGAAAGGGTCTCCGGAGCGAATGCCACGCGGTAGACGCCAACCAGCGCGAAGGCGACGACCATCGCGGCCGCGCCGATGCGAAATGCTCTCGAACGGACCGAAGTCCGGCAACGTGCCAGCAGCGCGCCAGCAGCCACCAGGCTGGGGAGCGTGCCGAGTCCGAAGGCGAGCATCACCAGAGCGCCCTGCCCTGGTCCACCCGCGAACAGCGCCAGCGGCAGCACGCTGTAAATGAGGCCGCAAGGCATCAGACCCCACGCCAGCCCCAGCGCGACGCGCCCCGTCGGTCCGCGACTGCGAAGCAGCGGCTGCAGCGCGGGTAGGATCGCGCTGAAGGCGCGCGCACCGGCGCGCTGCAGCGGCATCACACCCACGCCACGCGACAGCAGCGCTACCCCGACAAGCAACAGCAACACGTTCGCGACGAGGTAAAGCGCGCGCTGGATTGCGCTGACGCCCGCCAACTGGACCGCGAGCGCGCCCGCGGCGCCGAATATCGCGCCCAGCGCCATGTAGGTCCCGATCCGGCCGGCGTGATAGGTGAGAGCGCTTGCAACGAGCGCGCGCGCCGGCAGCAGCGGCGCCCCTGCGGTACGTCCTGCGCTGTCGCGCGCCGAGATCGCCGCGACAAATCCTCCGCACATCGAAACGCAGTGCACGCCACCCAGCGTCCCGACAAGCCACGCGCTGAGAAGCAGGCCCCAGCTCACGCGTCAGGCCCCTCATCGCGATCGTCCGGCGATCCCGACATGAATGTCGACAGTGTCGAGCAAGCAACGCCCAGTCCCCAGAATCCGAAAAAGCCGAGTGTGTAGATGCCCTGGCGCGACCAGTCCAACGGTTCGCCGAAAAAGTGCAGTTCGAAAGGGTCGAACACGGCGAAGAACACCGCTTCGGCCACCACAGCCACCAGGAAGGCGGGCCATAGGATGCGCATCAGCTGCGCGGCGGTGAGTGCAGGCATGCGAGCCCCTCCAGTTCGATGACTTCGATCAGGAACCGGCTGCGAGGCCGAGCCGGATCTCGCTCCACGGCGCAGACACTACCGTAATCGGCAGGCGCCATGTGCCCACCTCCAATGTCACGAGCGTCCGGCCACTTCGCTGCGCGCGCAAGTGGCCGACGAAGTCGCCGTCGTCGTCGCGGGTCAGCGCGACGATCTCCTCGGCAGTGGTGGCCGTGGGGACGGCGATCCTGAGCCTCGCGGTCCGATCGCTCCCGGGAAGGCCGTCGATGCGTACACGCACCGCGCCGTCGGGAGTCGCCTCGATGACCGCGGCGAAGTTCCGTTGCGGATCCGGCGCGGCGTCGCGCAATCGCTTGTTGATCAGAAGACCCTGCTTGTAGTAATCCTGCGCGACGACGCCGTCGTCGCTCGCGACCGCCAGCCACGCGCTGGCGAGAGACGCCACAACCACGATCGCAGGGCCCGCGATCAACAGCCAGGGCCAGCGCTGGCGATACCAGCGCGCCGGCTCAGCGCGGGATGATGAAGCTGGATTTTTCATGTCGTACCACCTTGTCGTCGTCGAGCGACTGGATGATGAGCTCGATCCTGTGCGTACCCGGCTGCAGCGGGCCATCGGCGTCGCGTCGCCCGTCGCGCGCCGGCACGTCCACCGGAACGTCGACCACGAGCTGCAGGCGCAGGGGAAGAAGACGCGTCTGTGCCGGCCCGACCGCAACCGGCTGCTCGACTCCGGCCACGGTGAGACCAGGCAATCCTTCGGCGCGAATGGAAAAGCGTCGCGACGTTTCGTCGGTGTTCATGATCTGCACGCGATAGATGTTCTCGATCACGCCGGGCGCCGCCTCGCGCGCTAGCGCGCCGCGGTCGCGAATGACGTCGACCTTGAGCGGGTTGCGCATCGCCAGCGATCCCGCCGCCACGCCGGCGATGACCAGCAGCACCGCGGAATAGAAAAGGGTGCGCGGCCGGAACGCGTGGCGCCACATCGATTTCGCGTCGTAGCCCTTGCGCAGCGCATTCTCGGTCGAATAGCGTATGAGCCCGCGCGGGTAGCCCATTTTATCCATGACCTGGTCGCAGCCGTCGATGCACGCGGCGCAGCCGATGCATTCGTATTGCAGGCCCTTGCGGATGTCGATGCCGGTCGGACAAACCTGGACGCAGATGTTGCAGTCGACGCAGTCGCCCAGACCTTTTTCACGCGGATTCGCTGACTTCGGTCGCGATCCCCTTGGCTCGCCGCGCGCGCCGTCATAGGTGATGACTAGCGTGTCCTTGTCGAACATCACGCTCTGGAAGCGCGCATACGGACACATGTACTTGCAAACCTGCTCGCGCATGAATCCGGCGTTGCCGTAGGTCGCGAATCCGTAGAACAGCACCCAGAACGATTCCCAGCCGCCGAGCTGCCAGGTAATCAGCCGCACGCCGAGGTCCGCGATCGGCGTGAAGTACCCGACGAAGGTGTAGCCGGTCCACAGCGCGACGACGAACCACGCGGTGTGCTTGAGTGACTTGACGACGACCTTTTCCAGCGACAGCGGTGCCGCATCCAGGCGGATGCGCGCGAGCCGGTCACCCTCGATCTTGCGCTCTATCCAGGTGAAGATCTCCGTGTACACCGTCTGCGGACAGGCATAGCCGCACCACAGCCGCCCCGCCACCGCCGTGAACAGGAACAGCGCGAGCGCGCACAGGATGAGCAGGACCGCGAGATAGATCACATCCTGCGGCCAGAACACCAGGCCAAAAATGTAGAACTTGCGCGCGCCGAGGTCGAACAGGACAGCCTGTCGACCGTTCCACGACAGCCATGGCATGCCGTAGTAGATGGTCTGCGTCAGGAACACCAGCGTCCATCGCCATCGCGCGAACCATCCATGGACCGCGCGTGGATAGATCTTCTTGCGGATCTCGTAGAGCGCGACCTCGTCGACCAGCGGCTGGATCGGGATCACCCCATGCGCGGGACCGTTCAACGCGATCTCGAGTCGGCCAGGGCCGGCGAGGCGCGCCGCCTAGCGCGCTGCCGCACCCTTCGTGTTGGACAATCCCCAGACGTACGCGGTCAGGAGTTGTATCTTGCCGTCGTCGAGCAAGTCCTTGTGCGCGGGCATGCGCGTCACCGGCCCTGACGCGCCGCGACCCTTGGTGATCGTCTCGATGATCGTCGCCTGCGAACTGCCGTACAGCCAGATCTGATCGGTAAGGTTAGGTGCTCCCACCGCGGGATTGCCTTTGCCCTCCGCGCCGTGACACGCTGCGCAGACCTCCATGAATGTCGACTTGCCCAGCTGCGCGCGCAGCGAGTCGTTCGGCAGTCCCGATAGCGATCGCACGTAGTTGGCGACGTTCTTGACCTTTTCATCGCCGAGCGCTGAACCCAGCGGCGGCATGACACCGTTGCGACCGTTGGTGATGCTCTCCTTGATCATCGCCGGGTCGCCGCCATAGAGCCAGTCGTTGTCGCGCAGGCTCGGAAAGCCCTTCGCGCCGCCAGCATCCGACCCGTGGCACTGCGCACAATGATTCAGGAACAGACGCTCTCCCATGGCTCGTGCCTGCGCATCGTTGGCAACGTCCTTCGGGTCCATCGCCAGGTACTTCGCGTAGATCGGTCGCAGCCGGTCGTCAGCCTCGCTGCGCTCGCTGGCGTACGCGCCGGCCGAGCTCCATCCAAGCACGCCTGGAATCTTCCCCAGGCCCGGATAAAGCACGAGATATCCCAGCGAGAAAACGATGGTGATGTAGAACAGCCACATCCACCAGCGCGGCAGCGGATTGTTGTACTCGGCGAGGTCGCCGTCCCAGACATGGCCGGTCGTTGCGACCGCGCCTGCGTCCTTGCCCTGTTCGCTTCCCGGGCGCTGCACACGCATCCGCCCCATCGAGTAGAGCAGTACGCCGCACGCGAGAATCGATACCAGCGTCGCGATGGCGACGTACCAGCCCCAGAAGTCCGACGTGAAATCGCTCATCGCCGGCCTCGCGTCGACGCATGCCATACGTCGGCGTCGGTCTCGTCCGGAAGCGCGAACGGCTCCTGCGCTGCTTCGCTGAAGGCGTCCTTGCGGCGCCCGCTGTAGGCCCAGACGACGATGCCGATGAACACGAAGAACGACACCACGGTGAGCACGCTTGCCATTGTCGAATAGATTTCCATACCTACCTCACGTTGCGCAGGGCGAGTCCGAGGTTCTGCAGGTACGCGATGAGTGCGTCCTCCTCGGTCTTATCGCGCACTTGTTCTGGCGCCGCCGCAATCTCGGCGTCGGTGTAGGGAACGCCGACGCGACGCAGCGCGCGCATTTTCGGCGCGATCTCGTCCGGGATGAGCGCGGTGGCTGCGAGCCAGGGATAGCCCGGCATGTTCGACTCGGGCACCACGTCGCGCGGATTGGTCAGGTGCACGCGATGCCAGTCGTCGGAGTAGCGTCCGCCCACGCGCGCGAGATCGGGGCCGGTGCGCTTGCTGCCCCACTGAAAGGGGTGGTCGTAGACGGACTCGCCGGCCACCGAGTAGTGCCCGTAGCGCTCGGTCTCAGCGCGAAACGGACGGATCATCTGCGAATGGCAGCCGTAGCAGCCTTCGCGCAGGTAAATGTCGCGCCCAGCGAGCTGTAGCGGCGGATACGGCTTCACGCCGGTGACCGGCTCGGTCGTCGATTTCTGAAAGTACAGCGGAACGATCTCGACCAGGCCGCCGACGGCGACAACGACCACGATCAGCGTGATCATCAAGCCGATGTTCTTTTCGATGATTCCCTGGTTGAGCTTCATGTTCGATCCTCAGTTCCGTACTCAGTCGGCGGCAGCCAGGCCGCTGCCGACCAGGGTTGGAATAGGCGCCTCGACCGCAGTCGCACCAGCGACGGTGCGCCACACGTTCCAAGCCATGATCAGCATGCCCGAGAAGAACATCGTGCCCCCGACCAGCCTGATCGCGTAGAACGGATATGTCGCCTTCACGCCTTCGACGAATGCGTAGGTGAGCGTGCCGTCGGCATTGGTCGCGCGCCACATCAACCCCTGCATCACGCCGGCGATCCACATCGAGGAGATGTAGAGGACCACGCCCATGGTCGCGATCCAGAAGTGGACGGTGATCAGCCGTATCGACCACATCTCGATCTTTCCGAACATGCGCGGGATCAGGTAGTACATCGAGCCGATCGAGATGAACGCCACCCAGCCGAGCGCTCCAGAATGCACGTGGCCGATGGTCCAATCGGTGTAGTGCGACAGCGCGTTGACCGTCTTGATCGCCATCATCGGTCCTTCGAAGGTCGACATACCGTAGAACGAAAGCGACACGATCAGGAACTTGAGGATCGGGTCCTCGCGCAATTTGTGCCACGCGCCCGACAAGGTCATGATGCCGTTGATCATTCCGCCCCACGACGGTGCCAGCAGAATGAGCGAAAAGAGCATGCCCAGCGACTGCGTCCAGTCGGGCAGCGCGGTGTAATGCAGGTGGTGGGGCCCGGCCCACATGTAG
>DASXBS010000192.1:0-1514 GCA_036491555.1 Casimicrobiaceae bacterium | reverse complement strand
GTTACTCCATGCTTCGGCTCCCCGCCGTGCTGGGGCGAACCGGAATCGCCCGTAGCAGTCTCTACGCGTGGATCGCCGCGGGCTTCTTTGTCCCTCCGGTGAAACTTGGGGCGCGCGCCTCGGTGATGTCCCGTTCGCTGTTGAACGGTGAGAGAGCGACGGCTCTGGTTGAACATACTACGCGACCTTGCGTTCGCTGTGCGTCGCGAGCTGAAAGTGTTCTTCGAGCGCAGCGACGATACGCTTCATTTCGCGGAATCCTCGCACGGCGCGGAAGCCGCCGCTGGCCTCGTGCAGCGCCGTGCCGACCCATCGCAGCACCATGTCGCCGTCGCGCCAACGCTTCACGTTGCGCGTGTAATGCGCGATCAGGCCGTTCAGGTTCTCGATCGGATTGGTCGTCCGGAACGTTCGGTAGAGCGCACCGTCGATGCCCAGAGCCGTCAGCGTGAGTGTCTCGGCAAGGCCCTCGCGCAGGCTTGCCGCAGCGCCCGGATGAGGCTTGGCGAGCGAATGGGCCAGCCGTTCGAGCTGTCGCTTTGCGAGCGCCGCATTTTTGCCCTGCCAGGCGTCCTTCATGGCGCGCCCGACGCTAGCGTGCATGTTCTCGGGCAGATGGTCGAGCACGTTGCGGCGCTTGTGCTCCTGGCAGCGATGGACCAGGGCGCGCGCGCCGAATACCTCCGTGAGCGCGCGGCGCAGCGCCTTGCCCCCGTCGATGATCCACAACCGAGGCGTCTCGGCGTCCAGGCCCCGCTCGATCAACTCCGCGATGAGCGAACGCACCACGCGGGTGTTCTCGGTGCTGCCCTCCCGGATCCCTAGCGCGTGCTTGCGTCCCTCGGTATCGAAGCCCAAGGCGACCAGCACGACGCGCTCCTTAAAGTGAATGCCGTCGATCATCGCCACCGGCAGCTTGAGCTCGTCCAAACGCGAGGCGAGCCATTGCTCCAGGCGCTCGCTGCTCATGGCGACGAAACGGCGCGACACCGCACTCTTCGAAACCGCACTCGCCGCCTCATTGGCCGGCAGCGGATCAAGCGTCGTGCGATAGCGGCGCGTCGACACCCCCGCGGCGACCGCCGCCAAGGTCGCCGCATCGAGCGGATCACGATGCGCCGCCCACTCGAAGCTCGGCAGCGTGAGCTCTCCCGCTTCGAGGTCACGCGCGCGGGGACGCGCGATCGCAAGGCGCTGCCCCGCCAGTGTTACCTGGCTGCGCGTGTGCCCACCGCGATACGCCGAGCGGGTCGGATTCGGCACCCCCCGCGGCCCGCACAGTGCGACACGCTCCTCTTCCATCATCGCGGTCAGCACCGCTTTTCCAGCGTTCACGCACAGCCCGAAAAACGCGCTGCGCACATCGTTCAAAACTCCTGCGACTGGCAACGCGATGTCGACCCGCGCATCGCGTGCAGCAACCAGTTTCCGCTGCTTCGAGTTCGTGAGAGACTTCACTTGGTGGCTCCTTTCTTTGCTTTGGCGAGCCCCTGCATACCACATGCAGGGGAAAG
>DASXBS010000191.1:0-55431 GCA_036491555.1 Casimicrobiaceae bacterium | reverse complement strand
GTAAAGCGCAATAGCGTGTCAGACCTTGTCTCTCGTGAAATCGGCGGCGTCAGCCGCCGTTTTCATTAGTGCACAAGGTCCACCACGCCATCTGCGCCCACCTCGATAACCCTATGTTGGCTCACCGCGACAACGCCCCGTAACCTATTCGTCGCAGTACGAGTGCCCTCGTTGACGCTCAGCGCAAAGTCGCTGGGCGAGGACTTCAGTTGCCGACATTGGCATTGGCGGAAAGATATAGTCATGCGACGGATCCCCCGGCACCGCACTCTGCGGTAATCGGGCCACAGCGTCTTCCGCGTTTTCGCGATGCGCGAATACCGTCACTCTCGTATGCGCATAGCAGGCTAATCTCGCTTATCTTGGATGAATAACGCGACCGACTCGAACTCCTCGCCGGTCGGAAGCCGGATGCGCGCTCTCATCCTGTCTCCCGGAACCGGCTGGATGCCCGGCGCCGCAAACTTGTCGGAGCCCGCACGGACCAACTTCACTTCCTTTGCGGGACGCTGCGGAGAGATGAGAGTCAATGTCCCCGTGACGTTCTCGGTCGCAAGCGGCTTGCCTGCTTCGTCATCGACGTACAGGTTGAGCGTGCCCTTTTCCATGACGAATTCGACCACAATCTTGTCGTCTCCACGCCCCACTGTTCCGCCATGCGTCGATGGGTGGTCGCCGTGCGCCCAGGCAATTCCCATCGCGAACACGTTGAAAACCGACGCAGTTGCCAAGGCGAGCGTTTTCATTTATTTCTCCGCTGTAGAACGGGACTCATCCAGGTGCACACGGGTCGCGCAGGGACACGAGCTCGTGTCGCGGCTGCATGTTCCGCTCCTGGGTCGACTTCGGCGTCTCCGCGTTCACCGTATTGTGCGGATCGAGCGGGAATACTCTACGGCTTGGCGAAAAACGGCACCCCTGGTCATCGCCCCGAGCATCCGTACGGATGTCCCCGAGTGCCACTGGCGACAAAGACCGGCTCGACGCAGTACGCATCGAGCCGGCCCATTGTGCTTTGAAGCGGGGCTTCCGGATTCAGGTCGAGAGACGTCGCGGGCCCCGTTTCGCTTCGTCCTTCTTCCCCATTTGTACCGTTATTGGATGGGTGGACAGGAGCCACCCGAGGTGACGATCGACTGCGCGCATCCGAACAGTTGCAGGACGTCCATGCCCGCGCCGTTGCGATCGACGACGTAGATGTACCCGCGATTGTCGACCTCGACGTTGTTGAGCATGTAACCCGCCGGATCCGTGAGCGCATCCGCTTGCGTGACGTAGAACGCGACTTGTATCGGGTTGTATGGCTCGCGGATGTCCCAGGCGCGCACGCCACCGTTGAAATACGAAACAAACACCAGCTTGCCGTACGACGGGCTGTTGAAATTCTCGTCGGTCGAATGGGCGCCAAAGCGTGCACCACGGGCGCAGTAGTTCCCGCGCGGATACCTTTCGCCGAATTGCGGTTGGACCCAAAGTGTCGCGAGTCCCATGGGGCCTTGGTAGGGATCATGCTCCATGCGCGTGCCCGGCGGCGCGGTCATGGAATTTTCGACGGTCACGTCGACCAGGAAGGTCGGGTGCGGCGCTTCGTTGCAGCGGCCGTTGACGCCATCGGCCGTCGCTTCCGAGGTAAGGATCACGATGTCGCGCGTCGCGAACTCGTTGTATTTCGCGAAGCTCGGCGGCTGCAATCCGAAGATCGGCAACGAGGTGTGGCCGCCTTCATCGGGCGACATGATGTAGTACCCGACGGTCGGCGAAGTATTTGGAAGAGCAGGGTCCGAAGGTCCAATCAATTCTGCCCGGGTCGGAGAGTCCGCGCTGTTCTGCGTCGCCGGAACCCACGTGCCGCCGTAGGCCGCCGGAAGCAGCTTCTTGCGGTCGATGATCGTCATGATCCCGTCATCACCCACGCCCCACGCCGCATAGACGCGGTTGCCGATGATGTCGTTCGCGGTGGCGCCGCGCGTCAGGCTCTGCGCTGCCTTGGGATGCTCGTGCGCGGAAATCGCACCGTGTAGCGAGTTCGGCACCGGACCTGTTGCAGTCGGCTCTCCGCCCGGGAGGCCGAACGTGCGGATGTAGACGGGTGGCTGACCGTTATGCGGATTGCTCCAATCGTAGATCAGCATTGCCTGCGACTGACGCCACAGCGGCCCCGACTGGAGGGTGGCGTCCTTGCTGCCCGGCATGTAAGCGATTCCCGTGTTGCATTCCCACCAATCCTTGTGAGTCGAGCGTATGTGCGTGAGCGCCTTGAGAAACACGGGCGCGCTGACATCGGTCACGTCCCATTGCTCATACCCGGCGGATGCACCACCCTGAACGTTTCGCAGCAGATAGACCTTGCCCGGAGTGCCGCCTGGCAGCACGGAACCCAGACACATGCGCACCATTTGCGACTGGCCTCCCGCCGGCGACGGAATGAGCGACTTCTCGACAGGGTTAGCTGGGTCGGTCACATCGATGATCATCGTTCCATTGGCCCTGCACGGCGAGCCCGGCTCCAGCGGGTTTGGAGCCGTATCGGTCGGACACCCGCCCTGGGATACCGGAACGTTGTTGTGTTGCCCGACGAACAATATCGTTCGCCCGTCCGGGTATTGGATGACGTTCGGTTGATAAGTGGCACGTCCCTGCAGGTTGGTATGCCCCACCCGATTAATGTTCTTCTGCTCGCCGCTCTGGCTGATCTGAGCCTGCGCACTCGCGCCGAACAATGCGAGCGCGATGGCGCCCGACAACCCTGCGACCTGCAGTTTGCTGCCTTCGATAAATGATGCGTGCATTTGCTCCTCCTTCGGTGACTACAACCACTTGAAAAAATGCATCCGCAACGACGGGGCGACCCGTTACCGTTGTACTGACAACACGCGGTGCCTGTGATCGAACTGCACGGTCCTGCCGTCCGCATAGCGCCAGTTCGAGACGCGACCACCGATGGCAGGCTCGTCCTCAACCATTTCCTCGGGCTCGCCCAAGAGTGCTTTGACCTCATCGGTGGTCATGCCGATGCGAGGCTCGCCGCCCGACTGGGCAGTCGATGTGGCCTTCGTCGGCGTGTTCGACTTTGCCGCGCTTGCATCGGGCAACGAATTTGGCTTGGTTGCCGTCGGCTCCGAACCGATCGAGTCGATGTTGCAAGGAAAATTCTGGTAAAGCGCGGTGCCATCTTTGGCGACGCACTTGTATATCTCTGCTGCAGTCGCGGGCGCCGCGCTGAACGCGCAGCCAAGAATCAACGCGACAAAACGGCCCCGGAAGATGGGTGCCCAGCGTGTGCCGAGCCATGGCCCATCCAGTGATGAATGGCGCACTTACTCCTCCTTCGAGCGCAGTCAGTCCGGCGCGCGTCATGCGAGCCCAGGATCTTGGTATTTCGCGCGCGGGATACTGAATACCGCCCTTAACGAGTTAGAGTCTAGACAGAAGCGTAAAACGGCGCTTTTAACTTCTTGTCAAATCGTTGCGAATCTTGCGAATCGGTGTGGGCCCGCGTCAGCATCCAGATCCGTTCCCGCGGCGCGGCGCCTGAGCATTTCGATCTGAACGCGCGCCATCACAGAAGCTGATCCTTCCTCGTTTCCCGTCGAAGTGCCAGGAAGGCGTCTCGCGAACACGCTCTGCGGGCTGGATCAGCGCGCCCGCGCTGCGCTGAAACGCCGCGCGTCGGGTCGCGCCACGGCGCGATGGCTCGCTGCCTTAGAATCGCGCGAGGTTGAACGCCCGGATCGACGCGTTGCATCCGGCCGCGATAATGACAGAGTGGAGGGTCTGAGCATCGACAGCATCCTGGAGTCGCGCCTGCGCGGCGCATTCGTCGTGACCACCTTTACGTTGGTGGCGGCATCGGCGACGTCCCAGCAGCTTTCTCCTTCGCAGGCGAGCGCGATCCGCGAATCGTGCCGCACCGACTACGCGATGCAGTGCGCAGCCGTACCTTCGGGCGGGTCCGAAGCCCTCGCCTGCCTCCAGATGCATTTCGCCCAGCTTTCTCCCGGGTGCCAGCGTACGCTGTCGGCGTTGTCGAGCGTGAGCAAGGTGCCTGCGCCTCGACCACCCACAGCTGCCAGCCCAGCGGCGCCAGTGCCGCCGGCAGGCGACGCAACCGCTGCCGACGAGGCAACCTGGCCGCACACCTTGTCCGGCCCCGGAGGGACTGCCGTTGTATATCAGCCGCAGGTGGTTTCGTGGCCGGGACGTCACACGTTGAACACGCGCGTCGCCATCGCGGTGACCCCGGCGGAGACCAAGCTCACCTCGCTGGGCACGATCGACGTTGCCTTCGCGACGTCGGCGGACCTCGCATCGCGCACCGTCGCGCTGACCAATGCGCGACTGCTGTCCATTCATTTTCCGATGCTTGAAGCCGACCGGGAAGCGCTCGTCGCCGCCAAGATCAAGTCCGTGCTCGACAGCATGGGGGTCAAGCGCGTGCCGCTGGATACGCTCCTGATCAGCCTGCGCGGACATATCGAAAAATCCGCAGACGTTGCGCTGAACAATGACCCGCCGGCGATATTCGTGAGCGAACGCCCGGCGAGCCTGGTGGTGTTCGATGGTGAGCCCGTGCTCTCGCCGATCGCGGGAACGCGTCTGTCGTTCGCGGTCAACACCAACTGGGATGTGTTCGTCGA
Organism: Casimicrobiaceae bacterium; assembly: GCA_036491555.1. GTDB lineage: Bacteria > Pseudomonadota > Gammaproteobacteria > Burkholderiales > Casimicrobiaceae > PALSA-1003. The sequence goes on along the minus strand of DASXBS010000191.1, from coordinate 50,794 downwards.
TGAGCAGACGCACATGTGGTATCTGCTCAACAACGGCGCATGGATGACGGCCCCCGGAGCGCAGGGGCCATGGGTACCGTCGGGTCCCCTGCCCTCCGACTTCGCCGCGCTGCCCGGTGATGCCAACTTCGCGAGCGTCAAAAGCCAGATTCCCGGGCGCCCGCTCGCGGGCAGGGATGCGCCGTCGATTTTCGTGTCGATGGTGCCCGCCGAGATCATCGTGACGGCCGGAGCGCCGCAGTACAAGCCGCTTGCCGGCACTCGACTGCAGTATCTTGTCAACAGCGATGCCGCGGTATTTCGAGCGATCGACGACGGTCGCATCTACTTCCTGGTGTCGGGGCGCTGGTTCGTCGCGTCGAGTCTGCAAGGCCCATGGCAATTCGCCACCGCGTCGCTGCCTTCGGATTTTGCGCGCATCGCACCGGACGGCCCACGCGGATTCGTGCTCGCTTCGGTGCCCGGCACGCCGCAGGCGCAGGAAGCGCTGATCCAGGCGCAGATTCCGCAAAAGGCGACGTTGAGTCGCGCCAATGCGAAAGTCTACGTCGTCTACGCCGGCGCACCGCAATTCGCGCCGATCGCCAACACGCCGATGAGCTATGCGACCAACACGTCCTTCGATGTGATCAGGCTCGGCGAGGCGTACTACCTCTGCTGGCAGGGCGCATGGTTCAGCGCGAGCTCGGTGAACGGACCGTGGGTGCTGACCGCGGATGTCCCCGAGATCATCTACACGATCCCGCCGAGCAGTCCGCTCTATCGCGTGACGTACGTGCGGGTCTACGATGCCTCGGCGGATGCGATCACTTACGGCTACACCGCCGGCTACACGCTTGGTTACGTGAGCGCGGGCGTGGTCGTCTACGGCACCGGCTGGTATTACCCGCCTTACGTCCATCTGGCACCGATTCCGATCTACTACTCGTATCCGTATTCGTACGCGGGTGCGACGTACTACAACGCAGCGTCCGGCGCATGGGCGCACGGCGGCGCGATCTATGGTCCCTACGGCGGCGTCGCCAAAGCAGGCACGGCCTCCAACCCCGCGACCGGCGCATGGGCTCAGGGCGCTGCGATCTATGGTCCCAACGGTGGCGCAGGCGCGTTCTCGGCGTACAATCCGAGCACCGGCAGCTACGCACACGGCAGCGCAGTGTGGGGACCGAACGGCGCAGCGGGCAATGCGGACTGGTACAACGCGCGCACCGGGCGCGCCGGCTCGACCAGCCAAAACAGCAACGCCTACGGTCGATGGGGATCGAGCACGGTGGCGGGGCCCAACGAGACGGTGCACACGCAAAGTCAGAGCAACGCACGCGGCACTGCGGGATCGTTCAGCTCGAGCAGTGGCGCCAAGGGCGCGGCGGTTCGCGGCGCCGGCGGTAACAGTGCTGGCGTGGTCAACGGCGCCGGCGGCGACGTCTACGCCGGTGCCGACGGCAACGTCTACAAAAAGACCGACAACGGGTGGCAGAAGTACAACGACGGGTCGTGGTCGTCGGTGCAGTCCCCGTCGCGGCAAAACGCAACCGCGCAGACCGGCTCGCGCAACGCGGCGGCGCACCCGGCGCCACCGACCAACCTCGGACAGCTAGACCAGGACCGTGAGGCGCGTACGATGGGCGCGCAGCGCCAGCAGCAATTCCGCGGTTCGGGCGGACAAGGGTTCACGGGAGGTGGCGCCGGACGCGCGGCAGCAGGAGGACGGCGTCGCTAGCGCCCGTAACATCCAGCGACTTTCGCGTCGATCGGCGCAAGGAGCTTCGAACGTGCACAGCCGTCAAACGCGCTTGACCATGATCGCGCTGGCGTTTACCGCCACCCTTGCCTCGACCCTCGCCGAAGCGCAATGGGTGATGCTCGCGCGCCGCGCGGTCGGGCGCGTCGAGCAGATGTCGCAACAGCAGCCAAATGGCGGCGTCGCCTACGATTCCGCAGCGGTGATGGTCGAGGTGCCCGCCGACAAGGTGTACGCTGTCGCGACGCGCAACATCCGCGCCTCGCCCGGCATTACGGTCACCGAGCAGAACGATGCTCAGCGGCTGATCCAGTTCACTAACGGCGAGCAGATCGCCGGGCTGCAGATCAACGCGCTGTCGGACAACCTGTCGCACATCCTGATTTCATCGGCGCACAGCGGCAAGCAGCAGAACGCGGCAGCGTTGATCCTCGAGCGCGTGCTCAACCTGTGCAAGGAAATGAACGTCGAGTGCTCGCGCGCGCAGAATTGATCTGCAGATCGAAGCGGGAAATCACGGATAAAAAAAGCCCCGGCATTGCTGCCGGGGCTGAGGCTGTGAGGTTTAGGAGGAGGAAAACCACACAGTTCCGCGCGTGGCGCGGAAAGGAGACATCAACAACGATGTTAGGACTGTTCTTCCATCTTCAAGTTCCTCGCCGGTAGTCTAACCCGGTCAAGCTTTACGCAGCCTTGCGGCCCTTGGTCGTCGACGTCGCGGCCTTGGTCGCATTCGCGGCGTTCGCCGCAGCCGCGCGCACTGACGCGTCGGCAAAGCTCACGACTTGCTTGGTCGCCTTCGAAAACTGGTCGAATGCGGCCGTCGTCGCAGCCACCGTCGACTTGAGCGCCGTCACCGCGACGTCGGAACCGGCAGGCGCGTTCTTCGCGGCTTGCTCAACCCACGCGGCAACGTTCTTGGTGTACATGGCCCACGCTTGCTCGGCCAGCGCCGAGAAATCGGCTTGCGCTTCCGAAGCGATCTGATAGACACCGCGCGAATAGCCCAGCGCGTTTTGCACGCCGACTTCGGTCAGCTTGGTGCGCACAGCGACGAATTGCTGCACGTCCTTGATGCTGGCGACGGCATTGGCCGACGTGACACCTTGTTCCAGCGCAGCCTTGGCTGCCTGAAGGTTGAGCTTGGCCAGGCGCTCTGCCTTGTCCAGCGAAAGCGCTGCGAGCTTGACCGCGCTGTCGTAACCGACCTTGTTGATTTCAGCGAATTGTTCCGTTGCGTTGTACATGATTTGCCTTTCCCGTTAAGTGGTCTAGGACCCTACACGGGTCCTCCTTCATTTGCTGCTTTGCGTCACCCGCGATAGACATTCGAGACTCGCCACGGCTGGGCTGACGCACTTTTTGCTGCACCGCACAATTGCGATTATGGGGATGGGGCGAAGGCAAGTCAAGCTTTTTTTTGTGCACCGCACCAAGTAGCGGTCCGGCCGCTCCAAGGGCATTTCAAAGCCCCAGAAAATCAGCACGTTATAATGCCGCCTCGATCGAGGAGTCCCCAATGAGCAAGACCGTTCGCGTGATCAAGAAGTACCCCAACCGCCGTTTGTACGACACGGCCAACAGCGGGTACATCACGCTTGCCGACGTCAAGCAGATGGTGCTGGAGTTCATCGACTTCCAGGTCATCGATGCGAAGACGGGCGATGACCTCACCCGCGCCATCCTGCTGCAGATCATCCTCGAGGAGGAGTCCGCGGGCATGCCGATGTTCTCGCGCGAGATGCTCGCTCAGATGATCCGTTTCTACGGCAACGCGCTGCAGGGCATCATGGGCAACTACATGGAGCAGAACGTCAAGGCGTTCATGTCGATCCAGGGCAAGCTGCAGGATCAGGCCAAGCAGATCTACGGAGACAAGATGATGCTCACCCCCGATCTGTGGAAGCAGTTCCTGCAGATGCAGGCGCCCGCCATGCAGGGAATGCTGGGCAACTATCTCGAGCAGAGCGCGAAGCTGTTCATGGACATGCAACAGCGCATGCAAGACCAGACGCGCGGCCTGTTTACCGCGTTCCCATTCCCGGGATTTTCCGGCGTTCCAAGCGCCGACGACGACGGCAAGAAGCGCTAGATAGCGCGCTTTTGCGACGCGGTGCACAAGCTGCAGTGCAGCGTACCCCGCACCGCCATAGCGCACGCACGGCAACCATGAAACCCAAACTCGCCACGCCGCGCGTGGGCTTCGTATCGCTGGGATGCCCGAAGGCGTTGGTCGACTCCGAGCAGATTCTCACGCAGCTGCGTGCCGAGGGTTATCTCGTATCGCCAACCTACGAACACGCCGACCTCGTCGTGGTCAACACCTGCGGCTTCATCGATTCTGCCGTCGCCGAATCGCTCGATGCGATCGGCGAAGCTCTCGCCGAGAACGGCAAGGTCATCGTCACCGGGTGCCTCGGCGCGAAACAGGGTGGCGACTTAGTGCGCAACGCGCATCCGAGCGTGCTCGCGGTCACGGGCCCGCACGCGGCGCCCGAAGTCATGGCGCTCATTCATCGCCAGCTTCCGAAGCCGCACGATCCCTACGTCGATCTCGTCCCGCCGCAGGGAATCAAGCTGACGCCGCGCCACTATGCGTACCTGAAAATCAGCGAAGGCTGCAATCATCGCTGCACCTTCTGCATCATTCCCTCGATGCGTGGCGACCTCGTGAGCCGCCCGGTCGGCGACATCATGGTCGAGGCAGAGCATCTGCTGAGCTCCGGCGTGCGCGAGCTGCTCGTTATTTCGCAGGACACCAGCGCCTACGGCGTCGACATGCGTTACCGCACCGGCTTCTGGCGTGGGCGTCCCCTCAAGACGCGCATGTTCGAGCTCGTCGAAGCGCTGGGGGCCCTCGCCGCAGATCACGGCGCATGGGTGCGACTGCACTATGTATATCCCTACCCACATGTCGACAACGTGATCCCGCTGATGCACGCGGGCCGTGTGCTGCCGTATCTCGACGTTCCCTTCCAGCACGCCAGTGCGCGCATTCTCAAGCTCATGAAGCGGCCGGCGAACGCGCAAAGCAATCTCGAGCGCATTCGAGCGTGGCGGGACGTGTGTCCCGAGCTGACGATCCGCTCGACCTTCATCGTGGGCTTTCCAGGCGAGACTGAAAGCGAATTCGAATCGCTATTGCAGTTCCTCGAGGAGGCGCAGCTCGATCGGGTTGGATGCTTCGCTTACTCACCGGTCGACGGCGCCGCGGCGAACGCTTTGTCTGACCCCGTCTCCGAATCCGTGAAAGAAGACCGGCGAGCGCGCTTCATGGCCACGCAGGCACGGATCAGCGCGCAACGCCTGCGCGCGAAGATCGGCACGACACTCACCGTGCTCATCGATGCAATCGAGGACGGTCGCGGCATCGGCCGCAGCGCAGCCGATGCGCCGGAAATCGATGGCGTGGTCAACATCGACGACGCAGCGGGCCTTGCCGTCGGCGAGTTCGCCAAGGCGACGATCACGGCCGCCGGCGAGCACGATCTCTTCGCGCGCCTCGCAACGTAACCGCGACCGCAGCTCGCAATCTGCGCGCATCGGCTGTGGCATCTGGCGGCGTCCGCGTGCGCGCGCACGGAAACTCCCTCCGGCATCGCGCGTATAATCCGGATTCCCTCGGGAGGGCCGCAGTGCAGTCATCCTTGCGTTTACCAATGCATCTCCTCTTGCGTCGCGTGGCAGCTGTGCTCCTGTTTTGCATGGCGCCCTCCGCGCGCGCCTCATTCCTTTCAGGTGAAGCGCTCGACAGCTTTGCCGATGTCATGGCCATCATCGTGATGATCATCGTGCCCGTCGTGGTCATCGTGGTATTTTGGCTCGTGCACGTGCTCCCGGAGAGGTTTGCCGAGCAGCGCCACCATCCGCAGGCCGCAGCGATCCAGGTCCTGTGCCTGCTGTCCCTGGTGTTCGGAGGTCTGTTGTGGCCGATCGCCTGGCTGTGGGCGTTCACCCGTCCGGTCGCTTATAAGATGGCGTACGGGACCGACAAGCACGAGGAATGGCACGAGGAAATGGGCGAAAAGGCCGTCGCCGGCGAATTGCTGGACAGTGAGCTTGCGCATCTTCGAGGCGAACTCGACGCCATGGCCGCCCGAGGTGCGTTGCCTCTCCGCCTCAAGCAATTGCGTGCCGATCTCGTCCAGCTCGAAGCAGGCACGAATCCCGCAGCGCCGGCGCCGGGAGGGCGCGCGTAGTGGAAATCCTCCTGCTCGGCATTTATTCGTTTTTCGTCTGGCTGATCTTCATCAAGTTCAAGTGGCTGCCGTGGAACATCTATTCGCAGGTCACGGTCGTCGTCATCCCGATCGTCGCGCTCACGGCGTTGATCCTCACGCTGAACGTCGTCGCGCCGTCTTCGCCGGACGTGCGCGTCTTCCGCTACACGGTGCCGATCGTGTCGCAGGTTCGCGGGCGCGTCGTCGAGGTCCCGATCGAGGAGGGCAACAGGCCCGTCAAGAAGGGCGACGTGTTGTTTCGCATCGATCCCACCCCCTACCAGCTGCAGGTCAACACGCTCACGGCGCAGCTCGCCAGCGCGGTCGCCCAGCAGCGCGAGCTCGAGGAATCGCTGAAGGGCGCGCAGGGCAAGGTCGTCGAGACGCGCGGCGCCATCGCCCAGTCGACGGCCAGAAGCGCCGAGGTGACTGCCCGCCTCGATCTGGCGCGCAAACGCGCCATCCAGTACCGCGAGCTGGTCGCCAGCGGCGCCGGGACGAAGTTCGATCTGGAGCAGGCCGAGGCGAGCGTTGCCGAGCTCACCGGACAGCTGGACGCCGCGCGCAGCGCCGAAGCGCAGGCGCGCGCCGGCGAGACGCAGGCGATCGCGGGTCGGGAGCAGGTGCAGCAGAAGCTGGGTGCGAAGGTTGAGGGCGAATACGCGCAGGTCGCGCAGATCCGTGCGCAGCTGGAGAGCGCCAAATGGGATCTCGACCAGACGACAACGCGCTCTCCTTGCGATTGTTATGTGATCAACCTGCAACTGCGTCCTGGCGGCTTCGTCGCCGCATTGCCCGTAGCACCGGTGATGACCTTGGTCGAAACCACCGGGACCGTGGGCGCGTTGTACTACCAGAATGAGCTGCATCAGGTCGAGCCCGGCAACGAGGCGGAGTTTGCGCTGAAGACTTACCCCGGTCGGATCATCAAGGCAACGGTCAATTCGATCGTCTGGGCGCAGGGCGCGGGGCAGCTGCAGGCGACCGGCACGGTGCCGATGACCGGTGTGCTTGCCGCGCCGGCACAGCGCTTCGCGGTCAAATTCGACATCGCCGACAAGGACAAGGATCTCTTTCTCGCTGCGGGAGCCGCCGGCGATGCGGCGATCTACACTGAACACGGTGCGATGCTGCATATCATCCGCAAGGTGATCATCCGCGTCGGCTCATACCTCAATTACATCATTCCGAAGCTTCACTGAGCTTATGCGCCGCCGTCGCGCACTCGTCCTTGTGGCCGCATTTGCGCTGGCCGGTTGCGCGCTCAAGCCTGTGCCGCCGCACGACGACGTCGTGAAGCAGGGCATGCCCAACCTGACGCCGCCAGCGCAGTGGGCGGCGGCCGGAAGCGCGGATGCACCGGTCGTCGACGACTGGCTGACGTCGCTCAACGACCCTGCGCTCCAGGCGCTGGTGATCGAGGCGATCGCCTACAACGCGGATCTGCGCATCGCCGTGGCACGTATCGATGTGGCGGCCGCGTCACTCGCCGCCACCAAATCTCCGGCGTGGCCGCAGGTGAACCTCGTCGCGCGCGGCGGCGGCAAGATGAGCGGCGACTCGTCGGGTCTGGAAGGTGTCGGGCTGTTCGCCGCGTGGGAGCTGGACCTCTGGGGCCGCATTCGCGCAGCTGCGCGCGCATCTGAGTTCCAATACGAATCCACGCGACTCGACGCCGAGTACGCGCGTCAGTCGATTGCCGCTCTGGTCACGAAGGCCTGGATCCTCGCCATCGAGGCGCGCCTGCAAAAGGCCCAGGCCGAAGTGATGGTGGCGTCGTCGGAGCAGCTCGCCTCGCTCGCGCGCGACCGTCTCCGCGTCGGCAGCGGGGACGAGTACGACGTCGCGGTCGCACAGGCGAACGTCGAGAGCTATCGCGACACCGCGCGCAATCTGGAGCTCGCCTACCGCAATGCGCTGCGCGCGCTCGAGGCGCTGCTCGGGCGCTACCCCGGCGCGGCTGTCATGGTGGCGGAGCGTCTGCCGACGTGGGCTGGCGCGGTGCCCGGCGGCCTCCCCTCGGAGTTACTGGAGAGACGGCCGGACGTCGTCGCCGCCGAGCGTCGCGTCGCCGCCGCGTTCTACCGCATCGAGGAAGCGAAGGCAGCGCGGTTGCCACGCCTGACCATCGTGGCCAATTACACATCGCTCAACTCGGAGCTGTTCATCCTGCAGAGCCGCGACAATCCCGTGTTCAGCGCGGGGGCGGGGCTGCTCCAGCCGATCTTCCTTGGCGGACTGCTGCAGGCGCAGGTCGATGCGCGTACCGCCGAACAACAGGCGGCGATCGCGGAATACGGCAAGGTCGGCGCACGCGCTTTCGGCGAGGTCGAGGGGGCGCTGTCCGCCGGTGTGAGCGCCGTCGAGCGCCAGGACATACTCAGCCGTGCCGTGCGCGAGAATGAGCGCGCCCTCGGGCTTTCGAACATCCGCTTCCGCGTCGGGACGATCGACCTCAGAACCATCGAGCAGCAGCAGCTCGCGCTGTACGCGGCACGCGTTGCCCTGCTGCAGGTACAATCCGAAGCACTGGTGCAGCGGGTGAACTTGTACCTCGCGCTCGGCGGCAGCTTCGAGCCCGCGAGCACAGCCCCCGCGAAAACCAGCGACGCGTCGACCGCCGCGCGTTGATCAGCAGCTGCACCCGCCAAACGGGACGCTGCGCTTTTCCGGGGGACCGCCGATGCATGTCCGGATAGCCATGCGCACGCGACGATGCTTGCCGAGCCCGGCACTGCTGGTGTCGGCGATGCTGATCCTGGCTGCGTGCGGCAAGACCGACAACAAGCCGCTCGAAAAGCCTCCGGTCGACGTCACCGTCGTCACCGTGGCGCGCAAAGACGCGCCGGTGACTGCCATCTATGTGGCGCAGACGCAGAGCTCGCAGGCGGTCAATATCCAGGCGCGCGTCTCCGGCTTTCTCGACAAGCGCGTGTACAAGGAAGGCTCGGAGGTGAAGGCGGGCCAGGTGCTTTTCCAGATGGACCAGAAGCCTTTCCAGGCGCAGCTCGACGCTCAGAAGGCAGCGCTGCAACGTAACCAGGCTGCGCTTGAAGTCGCAACGGCGAACCTGGCGCGCACCAAGCCGCTGACTGAGCAGAACGCGCTGTCACAGAAGGACCTGGACGACGCGCAGGGGCAGTACGAGCAGGCCGCGGCCGCGGTCGCGCAAGGCAAGGCGCAGGTCGAGGAGGCGCAGCTCAATCTCTCATACACCACGATCACGTCGCCGGTGACCGGCGTATCAAGCTTCGCAGCGATCGCCGATGGCACCTATCTCAGCCCGCAGAACAGCCAGCTGACCACGGTGTCGGTTCTGACGCCGATGTGGATCAACTTCAGCGTCTCCGAGAACCAGATGGGCCGCATCCGCGACGACGTGCAGCGTGGGCTGCTCAAGCTGCCGCCCGGCGGCGAGTTCACGGTGGAGCTCGAGTTGGTGGACGGATCGCTGTTTCCCTTCACTGGACGCATCACCTTCGCCGATCCTTCGTACAACGCGCAGACCGGGACGTTCCTGATCCGCGCCACCGTCGACAATCCCTCCGGCGTGCTGCGCCCGAACCAGTATGTGCGCGCACGGCTAAAGGGCGCCGTTCGTCCCAACGCCATCTCGATTCCGCAGCGTGCAATCCAGCAAGGCGGCAAAGGGCATTTCGTATGGGTGATCAACAAGCAGGACCAGGCCGAGCTGCGGCCGATCGCCGTCGCTGACTGGGATGGTGACGACTGGTTCGTGACCGAAGGACTCGACGCCGGCGACCGGGTGGTCGTCGACGGCGGACAGCGACTCTCCGCCGGCGCGAAGGTGACGGCTGCCGCCTACGTTCCCTCCAAGACCACCGGCGCGGCGGCCGCGTCGTCGGTCTCGAGCGCCGGCTCGCGCGCGCCGACACCCGCGCTCTCCGACATTGCCGTGTTCTTCAAGAGCGGCTCGGTCGCGCTCGACGATACCGCCAAAGGCGTCGTGCGAATGAAGGCCGCCGAGGTCATGGGCATCGGCACGCCGATCACGATCACCGGCTACGCCGACAAGACCGGCAATGCGCAGGCAAACGTCGAGCTTGCAAAAAAACGCGCCGCTGCCGTGCGCGACGCGCTGGTCAACCTCGGTATCACGCCCAAGCGGATCCGCGTGGTGCCGCCGGTAAGCGTCACCGGGAGCAGCGACGACGATCGCGCGCGGCGCGTCGACATCGTCGTCGCACAATAGAGGCGCGGGCGCAGCGTGTTCTCCCGGTTCTTCATCGAGCGACCGATCTTCGCGGTAGTCGTCTCGCTCGTCCTCGTGCTCGCGGGCGGGGTGGCGCTCTACGTCCTTCCGGTGCAGCAGTATCCGAACATCACCCCGATACAGGTGACGGTGCAGGCGACCTATCCCGGCGCCGATGCCAAGACGCTCGCCGACTCGGTCGCGTCGCCCATCGAGCAGCAGATCAACGGCGTCGACAACATGCTCTACATGACGTCGACCAGCTCGTCGACAGGCCAGCTCACGCTGACGGTGTATTTCTCGCTGGAGACCAATCCGGACATCGCGCAGGTGCAGGTGCAGAACCGCGTCAACCTCGCGATGCCGCAGCTGCCGTCCGCCGTCGTGCAGCAGGGCGTGTCGGTGCAGAAGAAATCGTCGTCGATCATGATGCTGATCGCGGTGTACGGCAAAGGCGACCGCTACAGCGCCAACTACATCGCCAATTACGCCAACGTCTATGTCCTCGACGCGATCAAGCGCGTCAACGGTGCGGGCCAGGCGCAGATCATGGGCGTCGCCGACCAGGCAATGCGCATCTGGATGAATCCCGACCGGATGGCTTCGCTCGGCGTCACCACCTCCGACATCGCCAACGCCATCACGCAGCAGAACCAGCTGTTCGGTGCCGGCCAGATCGGCCAGCAGCCCAACGCCGGCCCTGTCGAGCTCACTTTCCCGGTGGTGACGCAGGCGCAGGCGACCGACCCGCGCGAATACCTTAACGTCATCCTGCGCGCGAACCAGGACGGCAGCGCGATCGTCCGCCTCGGTGATGTCGCCCGCGCCGACGTGGGCCTCAAGCAGTACATCGTCGACACCAAGCTCAATAACGCGCCGGCGACGTACATCGCGGTCTATCTGCAGCCGGGCGCCAACGGCCTCACCGTCTCGGCCGACGTGCGCAAGGTGCTCGCCGAAATGAAGTCGCAGATTCCCGACGGCATCGAAACGACGATCTCGCTCGACACCAACGACTTCGTCCGCCTGTCGATCAAGGAAGTGCTGCACACGCTGGTGGAGGCGGTCTTCTTGGTGGTGCTGGTGGTGTACCTGTTCCTGCAGAGCTTTCGCACCACCATCATCTGCACGGTGGCGATCTTCGTTGCGCTGATCGCGACTTTCGCCGGCATGCTGGCGCTGGGATTCTCGGTCAACCTGCTGACGCTGTTCGGGCTGGTGCTAGCGATCGGCATGGTCGTCGACGACGCCATCGTGGTGGTCGAGAACGTCGAGCGCAACATGCACCAGCATCACCTCGATCCGAAGCAGGCAACGATCCGCTCCATGGACGAGATCGCGACCTCGCTGGTGGCGGTGGTCCTGGTGATGTCGTCGGTGTTCATCCCGGCGGCGTTCCTGCCTGGCACGACGGGGCAACTCTACAAGCAGTTTGCGATCACGATCGTCATCTCGGTGTCGGTGTCCGGCTTCGTCGCGCTGACGCTGACGCCGGCAATGTGCGCGCTGATGCTCAAGCACAACCCGCCTCCACAGCGCGGATTCTTCGCCTGGTTCAATCGATGGGTGGACAACCTGACCGCCGGATTCGGTCACGCGGTCGTATTCGTGATCCAGCGCATGGTGATCGCCTTCGTGCTGCTCGCAGTCTTCCTGTATGCGATCTGGCATTTTTTCCACGTGTTGCCGACCAGCTTCGTTCCACAGGAGGATCAGGGCTACGCGATGGCCGCGATCGTCATGCCGCCAGGCGCGAGCCTGGACCGCACCCAGGCAGTCGCGGAAAAGGTCGACGCGATCTTCGCGGGCCTACCGGGTGTCGAGAATCGTGCGATGGTCTCCGGCTACAGCCTGCTCGACAGTGGCTACAAGACCAACGCCGGGACGTTCTTCATCACGTTCAAGGATTTCGAACAGCGTTACAAGGACATCGACACCGCCAAGGCGCAGAACGCGCGTGCCGTCATGACCGCGTTCTACAAGGAAGCGCAGAAAATCGACAGCGCGATCATCATTCCGATCGCGCCGCCGGCGATTCCGGGCATCGGGACCACCGGCGGATTCGAGTTCTGGATCCAGGACACCGGCAGCGGAGATCCGGTCGCGCTCGACCAGGTGGTGCAGGATTTTCTGCAGAAGGCACGCGCGCGCCAGGACCTTTCAGGGCTCGCGACAACGTATCGCGCCAGCACGCAGCAGCTGCGCGCCGACGTCGACCGCGAGAAGACGACCCTGCTCGGGATTTCCATCCAGGACGTGTACAGCGCGATCCAGGCGCAGTTCGGCTCGCTGACCGTCAGCCAGTACAACCTCTTCAGCCGCGTATGGTGGGTGATCGTGCAGTCGGACGCGCGCTTCCGGCAAACCCCTGACGACCTCACCCGCCTGTACACGCGCAACAACCAGGGCACGATGGTGCCGCTGTCGTCGGTGGTGACGACGCGCTGGGTGACCGGGCCTGACCTGCTCCCGCACTTCAACGGATTCACCGCCGCCAAGATCATCGGCAACGCGGCGTCCGGCTACAGCTCGGGCGACGCCATCGCGGCAATGGAGGACATCGCGAGGGAGTCGCTGCCACCCGGATACCAGTTCGCGTGGTCGGGGCTGTCCTACGAGGAGAAGAAGTCGGGCGGCACTTCCGGCGTCGCATTCATATTCGGCTTCATCATCGTGTTCCTCGTACTGTCGGCGCAGTACGAGTCGTGGACGCTGCCGGGCGCGGTGATGAGCGCGGTGCCCTTCGGCATTCTCGGCGCGCTCATTACCAACTGGCTGCGCGGACTCGAGAACGATGTCTATTTCCAGATCGGCCTGCTGGTCCTGATCGGACTGGGCGCCAAGAACGCGGTGCTGCGCGTCACCGCGGCGGTGGAATTTCGTCACCAGGGACACTCGATCATGGAAGCGACGCAGCTCGCCGGCGAGCAGCGCCTGCGTCCGATCATCATGACCTCGCTGGCCTTCGCGTTCGGCTGTCTGCCACTCGCGCTGGCAGTGGGCGCCGGCGCCAACGCGCGGCACTCGATCGGCACCGGGATCATCGGCGGGATGATCGGCGAGACCACGCTCGCGATGCTGTACGTGCCGCTGCTTTTCTACGTCTTCGATCGCCTCAAGGAAGGCGGCGGAGCAACCACCCGGTCTCCACCGCCGGCCGCATCCGCGAGCGGAGCGGCAGCGCAGGCCGCGCCGCACGCGCCGCGCGACGACCTCTGACATGCGCAAGCAGGCTGGTCTCGGGCTGTGCACGATGCTGCTCGCGGGCTGCATGATGGGCCCCGACTACACGCGGCCGCCGATCGACACGCCCGACGCCTATCGCTTCGAGCCGAAGTCGGCCGCGCAAACCGCGAACACCGCGTGGTGGCATCAATTCGGCGATCCCGTGCTCGACGCGCTCATCGCCGAGGCGCTCGCCAACAATCGCAGCGTCAAGAGCGCGGCGGCCAACGTGCTGCAGGCTGCAGGATTGCTCACGCAGACTCGCTCCTCGCTGTTCCCGCAGATAGGCTACGACGCGACCGGGCAGCGCCAGAAGGTCCCCGACACCGGGGTCGTGGCGATCATTCCCAATTTCCCCAACCCGCAGACGGCGTATCAGGCGCTGCTCAACGCGAGCTGGGAGATCGACCTCTGGGGCCGCATCCGGCGGTTGAGCGAATCGGCACTGGCGAACGTGCTTGCCACCGACGCGGCGCGCGACGGCGTCATTCTCAGCCTCGTCTCTTCAGTAGCGACTACGTACATCCAGCTGCGCGGCCTCGACTCGCAGCTCGCGATCGCCAAGCAAACGGCGGGCGCCTATTCCGAGTCCGTCCGGCTGTTCGAGCTGCAGTTCAAGTACGGACAGGTGTCGCAGATGAACGTCGCGCAGGCGCAGTCGCAATACGAGAGTGCCGCCGTGCAGATTCCACTCCTCGAATCGCAGATCGCGCAGACCGAGAATTCGCTTTCGGTGCTGCTCGGGCGCAATCCGGGGCCGATCGAGCGCGGCAAGAGCATCGACGATCTGGCGGCGCCGACGGTGCCGGCAGGCGTGCCCTCGCAACTCCTGGAGCGACGCCCCGATCTCCGGCAATCCGAGCAGGAGCTGATCGGTGCCAACGCGCAGATCGGCGCTGCGAAGGCGCTGTACTTTCCGACGATTTCACTGACCGGTGCATTGGGCAGTGCGAGCACCCAGCTCTCCGATCTTTTCAAGGGACCGGCGCGGGTCTGGAACTACGCGGGACAGGTGGCCGGTCCGATTTTCACGTTCGGGTTGGTGAGCGGGCAGGTGACGCAGGCAGAGGCTGCGCAGCAGGCGGCGCTGCAGAACTACGAGCAGAGCATCCAGAGCGCGTTCGCCGACGTCGACACCTCGCTGGTCGCGAGCGAAAAGGTGGTCGAGCAGCTCGCCGCGCAGCAGCGCCTCGTTGTGGCGCTCAAGGATTACTCGCGGCTCGCGACGCTCCAGTACAACGGCGGCTACACCGCGTACTCGACCGTGCTCCAGGCCGAGCAGTCGCTGTTCCCCGCCGAGCTCACGCTGGCCAGCGTGCGCGCGTCGATGCTCACCTCCAGCGTGAACGTCTACAAGGCGATGGGCGGCGGATGGGTCTCGCTCGCGGGTGATGCGACGGGAACGCCGCAGGCGGCGAAGCCCACCGCCGACGCGCTGCGCGCGCCTCCACCGTTGTTCTGACGGGCGCGTTTTCTAGGGAGCCGACTTCAGCGCGGCGAGCTCGCGCGCCAGGTCGCGGAGCATTGCGCTCCACGCGCTGTTCAAGCCTGTAACCAGCGCTTCCGCGCTGGTGTTGGGCAGCGCCACGCGCTGCTTGAATTCGGTCTGCCAGACGGGCACGCCGCCTGGCCGCCGGTTATCGATCAGGAAGAAGCGCGCGGTAAGAACCGCCGCCGGCTTGCTCGCGACGCGATTGTCGCCGTAGAGCTCGCTGACAAAACCCTCCAGCACGAAGTCGCCCTCGGCGTTGGCACTCGCCGGCAGAACATCCTTGTATACGCCCGCCGTCGAAAGATACGCCGACAAGCCGTCGCTCAGCATCGCGCCCGGCGGCACGAAGAACTCGTTGTAGAAGTCGGACTCGTACTTGAGCTCCTCCTGCCGGTAGACGAACGACTTGCCGCGAAAAGGCGCGGCCACCGCGACGGCGCCGATCTTGAGCGTCGATGCGCGCGGCGTGGTCGCCGCCGGCGCCGTCGCCGTAGGAGACTGCAGCAAAAACGTCTGCTTCACCGCGGCCGGATGCGAGAGTCCGCACGCGACAAGCGAAACTGCAAGTGCAGCCGCTACCGCGATGCGGATCCATCGGCAATCCTGCGACGATGTCATTGGCCACCTCATTGCGCACTTCATTGGCACCTCATCGCGCCACCTCATTGCGCACCTTTAGTCGGCAGGGGCGGCTCGCCGAGAATCACCGCGGAAGGATAGCGCTTGGCATTTTCGGTGAGGTCGCGAAGATTTTCAGAGATCTGCCGCAAGTTCGCCAGCGTGGTGGACAGGTCGGACTCACTGCCACCCACGATGCGATCGAGCCGCGCGAGCGTGCGCTCCATGTGCGAGATCGTGCTCGTGATGTTGGGATCCTCGATCAGCTTTCTCGCCTGCGCGATGGTGGCATCGGCGTTGGACGGGAGGCTCTTCCACGCAGGATCGTCGAGGATCTTCGAGAGGCGATCGTTGCTCTGGCGCAGCTCGACGAGCAACGCCGCGCCATCCTTGCCGAGCTTGTCCATCGGTAGCTGGTCGAGCTTGGTCTCAAGCTTGGAAAGCACGGCGGCGGTGCGCTTGGACAACTCCGCGGTATCGACCTCCTCGACGCGCCGGTTGGTGTTGACCAGGAGCCTGTTGAGATTTGCCAGCGTGGTGTCGAGGTCGATGTTGCGCAGGCGCTCGACGATGTCCGACGCCGCAGCCACGAACTGCGTCACCGTCGATTGCGCGCTCGGGATGTAAACGTTGGCTGGCTCCCACGAAATGGGAAGGATCGGGTTGGTCTTCGGGTCGACGTAATCGATTTCAAGGTACGAGGTGCCGGTGATCCCTTGCGGTGCGAGACGCACGCGCAACCCCTTGTCGATCTCTGCCTTCGCGGTGTCCGAGCTCGTGATGTCGCCCGCGCCGGCGCGCCCTCCGATCAGCCGCGGCAGGATCGTCGCTTCGACCATCACGTAGCGCAGGCGGTCGGACATCGGGATGTTCTGCTGATAGCGTGTGTAGCTGAAGCCGATGCTGCGCACCTCGCCCACGATCACGCCGCGATACTTGACCTTGGATCCGAGCTCGAGTCCCTGCACCGACTCGTTGAAGTAGGTCTCCATCACGATCTTGGACTGGAAAACACGGCCTGCGCCGAGCATGACCAGCAGGAAGACAAGCGTAATCGTCGCGCCGATGACGAAAAGCCCGATCTTGAAGAAGTTGGCCTGCGCGCTCACGCCGCCTCCGTCTCAGCCTCACGCCGGAAGAACTGGCGCACCCACGGATTGTCGCTGGTGTCGCGCAGCACCCTCGGATCGCCCTCGGCGATGATGCCCTTCTCGCGTTTGTCGAGCATGATCACGCGGTGGGCGATGGCGTAGATGCTGGCAAGCTCATGGGTGACGATGACGAAGGTGATGCCGAGGCTCTTCGCAAGGCGCAGGATGAGCTGGTCGAGCTCCGCGGAGGTGATGGGATCGAGTCCCGCCGAGGGCTCGTCGAGGAACAGGATCATCGGATCGAGCGCCATCGCGCGCGCGATCGCGGCGCGCTTTTGCATCCCGCCGCTGATCTCGGAAGGCAGGTGCCCGGAAAAAGGCTCGAGACCGACAAGCTTCAGCTTGAGGCGCGCGATGAGATCCATCTCACCCTGATCGAGCTCGGTGTATTCCTCGAGCGGCAGGCGTACGTTTTCCAGCAGCGTCATCGAGCCGAACAGCGCACCGCTCTGGTACATCACGCCGATCTTTCTCAGGATCGCCCGGCGCGCATCGCCCTCGGCGGTCACGATGTCCTCCCCATCGATGAAGACCCTGCCCGAGATCGGCTCGTACAGGCCGATCATGTGCTTGAGCAGCGTGCTCTTGCCGGATCCGGATCCGCCGAGGATGACGAAGACCTCGCCGCGGTTGACGCTGAAATTGACGTTCTGCATGAGAACGTAGTCGTCGTAGCCGGCACTGAGGTCTTCGACGCGGATGATCGGATCGGCAGGCATGCGAAGGTCGGCCGGTGCCTCAGATGTCGAGCAGATAGTAGACGAATGCGTACAGGCCGTCGACGAAGACCAGCAGGACGATGCCGGACACGACGGCGCGCGTTGCGGAAATGCCCACAGCGCTTGCGCCGGTCTGCGTCTGCAGTCCGCGCAGGCATCCGATGCCTGCGATCAGGATCGCAAAAACGGGAGTCTTGGCGAGGCCTGCGAGCAGGTCTTTGACGTCGACGAGGCTGTCGACCTCGCGCAGGAAAGTAAGGATCGGAATATTGAAGCTGACCATGGTGATCGCGCCGCCGAGAACGCCGATCATGTCAGCGAACAGCGTGAGCAGCGGCACCATCAGCACCGCGGCGAGTATGCGCGTGACCACCAGGAAACGAACCGGATCGAGTCCCATCGTGGCCAGCGCGTTGAGCTCCTCGTTGACCTTCATGGTGCCGATCTCGGCCGCGAACGCGGCGCCCGAGCGACCCGCGAGCAGGATCGCTGTCATCAGCGGTCCGAGCTCGCGCAGGATCGACAGACCGACCAGATCCGCGACGAAGAGCTCGGCACCGAACTGGCGCATCGGCACCGCCGACTGGAACGCCAGGATGATGCCCAGCAGGAAGGATATGAGCGCCACGATGGGCAGCGCGTTCACGCCGACCTGCTCGCAGGTGTACCAGACGTCCTTCCAGCGCACGCTGCGCGGATTGCGGGCCGCGAACCACAGCGCCGTGCTGGTTTCGCCGATGAAGGCGACCTGCGTCCTGATGTCGCGCCAGGTGTTCAGCGCGGCACGACCGATTTCCTCGATCCCGCGCAGCTGCTTGACGTGGTCGACCACCGGCGCCCTGAGCGCCTGCGGATCGAACTGATCGAGCAGAGTCTGGAATTCGGGCCGCAGTCCTCGCACCACGACCGGCGCGTCGGGCGAGCGCTCCTGGCGCAGCAGGTCGACCAGCATCGCAATGCCGCCACCGTCGCAGTAGTCGACGCGCGACGCCTCGACGGTGACACGGCGATCCGTCGCTTCGGCAAGCGCGGCGCGCGCCCGTCCCCACACGCCGGCAATCGAAAAGGCGTCGAGACGCCCGGCGAGACTCAACTCGCGGGTCCGGTCAGGATGGTCGACGACGGAAAGGGTCGCTGCCGGTCTCGCCGCAAGGGTGCCGGCGAGCGCGGTCACTGCAACAGCTCGATCTGGCTGCCGAAGACGTGGACGCGATCGCCGACCACCAGCAACGGCTCGTAATTCTGGACCACCGAGCGACCGCTGCCGTCGTCCATTTTCACCACGATTTCCCAGCGCGAGCGATTGCGCTGGTTGGCGCGCGTCTGGTAGACACCCCCGCCCGCCGCGCCGACCAGCACCTGGCCCTGATTGCTGAAGCCCGGCCCGATCTGGTAGACCGCGACACCGGTCGGACCCAGGTCCGAGGAGGAAGGTACGCTGCCCAGCGGCGTCCACTGGTCCTTCACCGCCACTTCGCGAATTGATTCCACCTTGCCGCAGCGATCGCACGCTGGCGCCGGGCCCGAGAGCGCGGGCGCGACTGCGGGTACGCGCGGCGCGGGCGCGGCAGCTGGCGCCGGCTGCCCGGGCGCGACGGCAGGCGTCGACTGCGCCAGCGCCTGCAACGGTAGCCAGCCGAACGAAATTGCGGCGATCAGCGCCAGCATCATCGGGAGCGCGTGCGCGTGCATCACTCGGGGATCGTGCTGAGGTAGAACATCGAGTGCAGGAGCGGTCCGGGGCGTCCGAGTGCACCCAGCCAGCGGAAAAAGATGTCGTCAATGTCGCCGCTGCGGTAGATCTGCACCAGCGCGCGATTCACCGCCAGGCGGAAGTCTGGATCATCGCGTCGGACGACCAGCGCATACGGCTCGAACGAGAAGTCGCTCTCGAGCAATGCGAGCTTCGCGGGATCGGCGCTGCCTGCACGAAGCGATACGAGCACGATGCGGTCGCCGGCAAAGCCATCGACCTTGCCCGCGGTGAGCTGGGCGAGTCCGCCCACGGCGTCGCTGACCGGCACCAGCTCGCATTTAATGTTCAGCGTGGCCAGCGCGCGCTTGAGTGCGATCTCCGTCGTGGTTCCAGAGATCACGGCGACGCGCTTTCCGGCAAGGTCGGCGAGCTCCTTGTTCTTGGCGCCGGCATGGGTCAGCACGCTCGCTCCGTCGACGAACACCGGCAGGCTGAAGTCGACCTGCTCGAAGCGCTTGAGCGTCATGGTGGTGGTGCCGCACTCGATGTCGATGTGGCCCTTGCTCACCGCGTCGAGGCGGTCGGCTGCGTCTACTGCGGACCAATCCACTTTCAGCGCCGCGAGTCCGAGCTGCTTCTGGATCGCGGACGCGATGCGCGTACACAGCTCGGCACTGTAGCCGCGAATGCTGCCGTCGCGATCCTTGAACGAAAAAGGTGCCGCGGACGCACGGTAGCCGACGTGGATGACGCCGTCGGCACGAATCCGGTCGAGTGTGCGCGATGCGAGCGCGGGGCCGGCGCACGCGAGCAGCAACAGCGCGATCGCGCAGTCGCGAGCCCGGCGGACGGTACGGTGCGACATGGAACTCCCCGAAGCGAAATGCGCGTGCAGCGCGACGAAGTCGTGCAAGTCGTGCAGTCGTGCAAGTGGCGGTTCGTAGAAGTTTAGCACGCACGACGCTGTTAGCCCGTGGCAGCGAGGCGTATTTGCCCTGGACCGCAGTCCGGCTTTGTTATAATTCCCGCTCGGTCGGCGCCGTCGTGACCGTCGCTTCGCGCTCGCCATCCATTCGCCGGGAGACCCAATTTGAAACGCAATCTGGTCGTCGCACTCATCGCGCTCGTGGCCGGCGGTACTCTGGCTTCGACCGCCTTCGCGCAGCGTGCGCAGGATACGCTGGGCAAGATCAAGGCCGCGGGATCGATCAACGTCGCCTTTTCCGGCGATTCGCTGCCGTTTTCCTACGTCGGGCCGAACAACCAGCCGGAGGGCTACTCGATTGACCTGTGCAAGCGCGTGATCGCAGGCATCGCCCGCGCCGTCGGCAACGCCGATCTGAAAGTCAATTGGATTGTCGACACCGTGCCTAACCGCATCGCCATGATCGCCAATGGCAAGGCCGATCTCGAGTGCGCCAACACCACGGCTTCGCAGACCCGCATGAAGGACGTCGATTTCAGCAGCCTCATTTTCGTCGATGGTGGCGGCTTCATGGTGCGTGCCGATTCCTCCATCAATGCTTTCGCCGACTTCGCTTCCAAGTCGATCGCGGTGACGGCCGGAACGACAACCGAACAGCGCCTCACCGGAATGCTCAAGGACCGGCTGATCGACGCCAAGATCGTCAAGGTCAAGGACGGCGTCGAGGGCGTCGCGATGCTCGAGTCGGGGGCGGTCGCCGGCTTCGCCAGCGACAAGATCAAGCTTATCGGGCTGGCCGCACAGGCCAAGGATCCGAAGGTCTTCGCGTTGCTCGCCGAAGATCTTTCATTCGAGCCCTACGCCTTCATGGTGCCGCGCAACGACTCGGCGTTCAGGCTCGAGGTCAACAAAGCGCTGACCCAGGTCTATCTCTCCGGCGAGATCGATCCGATTTTCATGAAGTGGCTGGGCAAGCTCGGGCGTCCGAGCGGGCTGCTCGCCGCGATGTACATTCTGAATTCGATTCCGCAGTAGACGCAAAGTCATTTTCTTGAGGACAATGCAAATGCATCGACAGCTTCAGCACTACATCGGGCCGCGCTACGTGGCCTCGGCACTCGCGCTGGCCGCGCTCGGCGGATGCGCGCAGCAGCCCAGCTATCAGGTCGTCAACACGCCGATGGCTCGCACCGGAACGGTCGAATCGGTTCGCGAGATGGTCGAGCAGAAAGATCCCAGCGGGCTTGGGATCATCGCAGGCGGTCTCATCGGCGGCGGCTTGGGCAGCCTGGTCGGCGGAGGCACCGGCCGCACGGTCGCGACCGTCGTCGGCGCGCTCGGAGGCGGCTATGTCGGGAACCAGGTCGAAAAGGGCCAGACGCAGGTCTCCTATCAGATCGGCGTGAAGTACGACGATGGCAGCTGGGCGACGGTGCGCCAGAGCGCGCCCACCGGCCTGCGCATCGGCGATCGGGTTGTCGTGACCGACAACAGTATCCAGCTGCTTGCGCGCTGAGGCTAATCCGGTGGGAGTCCGCGCTGTACACGACTTCATCCGGCCGCGCTGCCATGCCGCGGTCCTTCTTATGGCTTTCGCGCTGCTGTCACTCTCGGGCGCGCTGTACGCACAGTCGTACAGCGTCAGTCCCGCCCGCCCGGCGACCGTCGAGTCGATCCGACAGGTCGTCGAGAAGAAGGAAGGCGACAGCCCGTGGGGGATGCTGGCCGGAGGTCTGATCGGTGGCGGCCTGGGCAGTCTAGTCGGCGGCGGCAACGGACGCACGGCGGCGACGATAGTCGGCGCGCTCGGCGGCGGTTACGTGGGTCACAAGGTCGAAAATTCGCAGACGCAGGTCGTCTATGAGATCGGCGTCAAGTACGACAACGGCACCTGGGGCACGATTCGGCAGACGGCGTCGCCGCCGTTTCGCATCGGCGATCGCGTGCTGGTGACCGACCGCGGGCTGGAGCTGCTGCGCTGACGCGCTCGGAGCGACAGAGCGTGCGCCCGTGCCCGCTGGCGAGCGTCTAGTGGCCGTAGCCTCCGCCGGCGGTGACCTTGCCGCGGAACACCCAGTAAGACCATGCGGTGTACATGATGATCACGGGCAGGAGCAGCATGGTGCCCACGATGAGGAATGTCTGCGATTTCGCCGATGACGATGCCTGCCAGAAATCGATCGTGTAGGGGACGATCATCGGGATAATGCTGATACCCAGTCCCAGATAACACATCCCGAACAGTCCCATCGCGGCCAGGAACGGCGCCGCTTCGCGTTTCGACTTGAGCGATCGCAGCAGCCAGACGAAAAGCGCCAGCGTGATGACGGGAACCGGCGACAGGATCAGCAGGTTCGGCCATGCGAACCAGCGCGCGCGGATCTGAGGCTGCACGAGTGGCGTCCAGATGCTGACTGCACCGATGAACAGCGCTACAGCGAAAGCAAGCAGCCACGCCTTGCGTCGCGCCCAATCCTGCAGCGACCCCTCGGTTTTCATGATCAGCCAGCACGCGCCGATCAGGCCGTAGCCGACGATCAGCCCGAGTCCGGTCAGCAGCGCGAAGGGCGTCGCCCAGTCGAAGCTCCCGCCGGCGTAGGTGCGGCCATGAACCGGGATGCCCTGCACGTAGGTGCCGAGCACTACGCCCTGCGCGAAGGTCGCGACCACCGAGCCCCAATGAAAAGCGTGGTCCCAGTGGCGCTTGTGCGTGAGATGCCGGAATTCAAACGCCACGCCGCGAAACGTGAGTCCCACGAGCATGAACAGGATAGGGAAGTACACCGCAGGCATGATGACTGCGAAAGCGAGCGGAAACGCCGCGAGCATCGCGATGCCTCCCAGCACCAGCCAGGTCTCGTTGCCATCCCAGATCGGCGCGACCGAATTCATCATCGCGTCGCGGCCCGCGTCGTCGGGCGCGTAGGGGAAAAGAATGCCGATGCCCAGATCGAAGCCGTCGAGCAGGACGTACATGAATACGCCCAGCGCCAGAATGCCGGCCCACAGCGGAACGATGTCGAGAGTCATCGGCTATTCCGCTTCGGTCGCTGCCGAAAGTGGCCGCGCCGGCGTGCCCACGCGGGCGTGCGCCGCGGGCTCGGCCTCGGCCGGTCCCCTGCGCAGCAGCCCGACCAGGAAGAAGCCGCCCGCGCCGAAGATAGCGGCGTAGGCGGCGATGTAGACCGCGAGTGAAGCCCAGACGTCGGAAGCCGACAGCGACGGCGTCACGGCTTCGCCCGTTCGCATCAGGCCGTACACCACCCACGGCTGTCGCCCGACCTCGGTGGTCACCCAACCCGCGAGCACCGCGACGAATCCCAGAGGCGCAGCAAGCTCGCACAGCTTGAGGAACCAGCGGCTGTCGCCGAGATGGCCCTTGACCCAAACGAACCAGCTGCACACGACCAACGTGAGCATGAGCACGCCGACCCCGACCATGAGTCGGAATGCGTAGAAAGGAATCGCAACCGGCGGGCGATCCTGCGGCCGCCAAGCCTTGAGTCCTTGCACTACTCCATCTGCGGAATGCGTGAGGATCACCGATCCGAGGACCGGAATCCCGATTTCCACAATATTGCGCTCGGCACGCTCGTCGGGCCACGCGAACAGCAGCAGCGGCATGCGCGACTGCGTTTCCCAGTTGGCCTCGATCGCCGCGATTTTCCCTGGCTGATGCTCGCGCGTGTTCAAGCCATGCAGATCGCCGAGCTCCATCTGGACCGGCACCAGAATGGTGAGCAGCCCGAAGGCCATCTTGAGCATGGTCACGCCTTCGACGCGAAAGCGTCCGGCGCGCAGGTGATAGGCGGCCACGCCGGCGACCACCAGCGCCGTAGTGATGTAGAACGCGGTGACCGTATGCGCGAACCGATAGGGAAACGATGGATTGAAAATCACCGTCAGCCAATCGTCGGGGAAAAAACGCCCTTCGACGATGCTGTGTCCCACGGGAGTCTGCATCCAGCTGTTCACGACGAGGATCCAGAACGTCGAGAAAAGCGTGCCGGCAGCGACCATGAGGGCCGCGCCGAGATGCATCCACGGCGGGACGCGCGATCGACCGAACAACAGCACGCCAAGAAAGCCCGCCTCCAGGAAAAAGGCGGTCAGGCCCTCGTAGGCCATGAGCGGCCCGACGATGTCGGCGGTCGCATCCGAAAAGCGGCTCCAGTTAGTACCGAACTGGAACGGCATGACGATGCCGGAAACCACACCCATGCCGAACGATACGGCGAAGATTTTGAGCCAGAACCGCGAAAGCCGCAGGTAAACGGGCTTGCGCGTAAAGAAATACAGGCTCTCGAGCACAGCGATGTAGGACGCCAGCCCGACGGTTAAAGCCGGCAGCAGGATGTGCATCGCCACAACCCAGAAGAACTGGAGCCGCGACAACAGGACCGCATCGAACGACATCGCTGCCTCGCATGCAGGTGCAACGCGACGAATATAGCATGCACTTTCGCGGACCTGTCTCGCGGGGCCCGTCGGGTTTATAATGGCAGGGCTGTGAACGGCACATCGAAATAATTCGGGAGATCTCCATCATGGGCAAGAGCATCATGCAGTTGGCGCGCTGGCTGGTCGCGGCGCTCTTCGTAGCAACGAGCGCGAACGCGCTCGCGCAAAGCGAGCAGCAAAAGCTCGTCAACGCCGCGGACACGACATTCAGCAATTTCATACGCGATCCGGACATGACCTGGCTTCAGCAGAATCTGGGGCGCGCCAAGGCGGTGATGATCGCGCCGCAAATCGTCAAGGCCGGATTCATTTTCGGCGGCTCGGGCGGACGCGCGGTGGTGCTCGCGCGCGACGCGCAGACCGGCAAGTGGGTCGGCCCCGGGTTCTACACGCTGGCGACCGCAAGCGTCGGTTTCCAGGCGGGTGTCGCGGTGTCGGAGGCGGTCACGTTGGTGATGACCGAAAAGGGCCTCAACTCGCTGCTCTCCACCTCGGTGAAGCTGGGCGGTGACGCCAGCGTCGCTGCGGGCCCGGTGGGCGCTGGCGCCAAGTCCGACGTCGTCGCCGATTTCGTGAGCTTCAGCCGCGCCAAGGGCGTGTACGGAGGACTCAACCTGGACGGCACGGTGATCAACATCACCAACGACTGGAACGAGCTCTACTACCAGAAGAAGGGCTTGCTGCCGCCCGACATCCTGGTTCGCGCCGCCGCCAAGAACAAGGGCGCAGACAAGCTCGTCGCCGACGTGAGCCGCGCCACCAAGTAGCACTTTCACCACGCTAGCTGCGCGTCGCGGGATATCCTTCCGCGTCGCGCGGCTTATCTCCTCATGAGCGATCTCCGCGCTGGCGACGACCGATCTTCGGAGATCCGATTCCTGCTCGACGGCGAACTCGTGCACGTGCGCGACGTCCCGCCCCAGACCACGGTCCTGGAATTTCTGCGCGAGCACTTGGGTCGCACCGGCACCAAGGAAGGCTGCGCCGAAGGCGATTGCGGCGCCTGCACGGTGGTGGTCGCGCGATGCACGCCTGAAGAGGATGCATCACTCACCTGGAACGCCGTCAACGCCTGCATCCGCCCGCTGCCTACGCTCGACGGCGCGGCGCTGTTCACCGTGGAAAGTCTGAAGGACTCCAACGGTGCCCTGCATCCGGTGCAAGCGGCGATGGTCGAATGCCATGCGTCGCAATGCGGCTTCTGCACGCCAGGTTTCGTGATGTCTCTGTTCGCGCTCTACAAGAACGCACGCGCTCCGACGCGCGCAATGATCGACGACGCGCTTTCGGGCAACCTGTGCCGGTGTACCGGCTACCGTCCCATCATCGACGCGGCGCGGCGCGTCGATGCGCTGCCCCCGCCTGCCGGGTGGCGGGCGCCGGGGCTCGACGCCAGCGGCGAACGGCTGATCAGCGACGAGGAGCGCGCGATGGCGGCCACGCTGCGCAGCCTCGAGCGCAAGGGGACCTTCGACTACGCCCACGCCGGACAGCGCTTCCTCGCGCCGACCACGCTCGACGAGCTCTCGACGCTGCGCCTGGCGTACCCCGAGGCGCAACTCGTCGCCGGCGCCACTGACGTCGGATTGTGGATCACCAAGCAGCATCGCGAGCTCGGAACGCTTATCTACACCGGCAGCGTGCGCGCGCTTTGCCACATCGAAAAAAAAGCTGACGAACTCCGCGTCGGTGCTGCCGCCACGCTTACCGATGCCTGCGCAGCGTTGAACGCGGAGTATCCGGAACTCGCCGAAGTCTGGGCACGCTTCGGCTCGGTGCCGATCCGGAATGCGGGAACGGTGGGTGGCAACGTCGCCAACGGTTCGCCGATCGGTGATTCGATGCCGGTGCTGATCGCGCTGGGCACGCGCGTGGTTCTGCGCCGCGGCGATGCGCAGCGCGAGCTGACGCTGGAGGATTTCTACCTCGATTATCGAAAGACCGCTCTCGCGTCCGGCGAATTCGTCGAGGCCCTGCGCGTGCCGCGCGCGGTGGGGGGATCGCACATCCGCGCCTACAAGGTCTGCAAGCGCTTCGACCAGGACATTTCGGCGGTCTTCGCGTGCTTTAACCTTCGCCGCAGCGGTGCGCGCATCGACAGCGTCCGCATCGGTTGCGGCGGCGTCGCGGCCACGCCACGTCGCGCATTCGGCTGCGAACGGGCGCTCAACGGCCGCGACTGGGACGATGAGGCGACGATTGGTGCCGCGCAGGCTGCGCTGGACCTGGAGTTCGAACCGCTGTCGGACATGCGCGCGTCGGCGCCGTATCGGCGCGAGGCACTTCGCAACCTGTTGCGCCGTTTCTGGCTGGAGACCACCGAACCCTCCTCCGCCACCCGCGTGCTCGAGTACGCCGCTCGATGAACGACATCAACCCACACGCGACTCACTCGGCGCACATCGGCGATGCGCTGCCGCACGAAAGCGCGCATCTGCACGTGAGCGGCGAGGCGACCTATGTCGACGACATCGTCGCTCCACTCGGCACGCTGCATGCGGCGCTCGGACGCAGCGCCAAGGCGCATGCGCGAGTGACATCGCTGGATCTTGAGGCCGTCCGCAGCGCGCCAGGTGTCGTTGCGGTCATCACGGCGCAGGAGATCCCCGGCGTCAACGACTGCGGCCCGGTGCTACGCGATGATCCGATTCTTGCCGATGGCGTCGTCCAGTACGTCGGGCAGCCGCTGTTTGCGGTGGCGGCGACCAGCGTGAAGGCAGCGCGCCGCGCCGCCCTGCTTGCGTGCGTGCGCTACGACGAGTTGCCCGCGCTGCTCACCATCGATGCTGCGCTGGCAGCGCAAAGTTTCGTCCTGCCGACCGAGCGCCTGGCGCGCGGCGACGCGGCGGCGGCGTTGCGCGGCGCGCCGCACCGCCTGCGCGGACAGCTGCGCTGCGGTGGGCAGGACCACTTCTATCTCGAGGGACAGGTATCCCTGGCGGTCCCGCGAGAAGATGCCGGCATGCTCGTGCACTGCTCCACGCAGCATCCGGGCGAAGTGCAGCTGCAGGTCGCGCATGCGCTGGGTGTGCATGCGCATCACGTCGTCGTCGAATGCCGCCGCATGGGCGGTGCGTTCGGTGGCAAGGAGTCGCAGGCCGCCCTGTTCGCCTGCGTCGCCGCGTTGCTGGCGCAGGCGACGGGACACGCGGTCAAGATGCGCGTCGACCGCGACGACGACATGACGATGACCGGCAAGCGACACGCGTTCCAGTACGAGTACGACGTCGGCTTCGACGAGTCCGGGCGCATTCGCGGTCTCGACATCACCCTCGCCTCGCGCTGCGGCTTCTCGGCGGACCTGTCCGGGCCGGTCAATGATCGCGCGATGTTTCACGTCGACAACTGCTACTTTCTCGAAAACGTCGCGGTCACCTCGCACCGGTGCAAGACCAACACCGTCTCGGAGACCGCCTTTCGAGGCTTCGGCGGCCCGCAGGGGATGTTCGCGATCGAATACATCCTCGACGAGATCGCGCGTCATCTCGGCGTAGACGCGCTGGACGTGCGCCGCGCGAATTTCTACGGCGAGGCGCCGCGCGACCACACGCACTACGGGATGCAGGTCGAGGACAACGTGATTCCCGAGCTGGTGGAAAAGCTCGCGGCATCGTCCCGTTACCAGCGGCGGCGCACTGAAATCGCAGCCTGGAATGCGTCTAGCCCGATCCTCAAGCGTGGCATCGCACTTACCCCCGTGAAGTTCGGGATCTCTTTCACGGCGACGCACTACAACCAGGCAGGTGCGCTGGTCAACCTGTACATCGACGGGACGCTGTTGCTCAACCACGGCGGTACCGAGATGGGCCAGGGCCTTTATACCAAGGTGGCGCAAGTCGTAGCGCACGAGCTGGGCATGACGCCCGACCGCGTGCGCGTCACCGCCGCAGATACGTCGAAGGTTCCCAACGCCTCGGCGACCGCGGCGTCGTCGGGAAGCGACCTCAACGGCATGGCGGCGCAGGCGGCGGCACGCACCATTCGCGAGCGGCTGATCGCGTTCGCGGCGAAGCACTTCGACGTGCCCGCCACCGACATCGCGTTGGCCGACAACCGGGTGCGCATTGGCGCGCGCGATCTCGCGCTGACGGAAGTGCTGCAGCTCGCGTATCGCGGGCGTGTTGCACTGGGTGCGTCGGGGTTCTACGCGACGCCCAAGATCCACTACGATCGAAAGACGTTCTCCGGACGGCCCTTTTTCTATTTCGCGTACGGCGCCGCCGTCTCGGAAGTGATGATCGATACGCTGACCGGTGAATCCCGCCTGCTGCAGGTCGACATCCTGCATGATGTGGGCACATCGCTCAACCCGGCACTGGACCGCGGCCAGATCGAAGGCGGCTTCCTGCAGGGCGTGGGCTGGCTCACCAGCGAAGAGCTCGTCTGGAGCAGCGATGGCGCGCTGCAGACGCATTCGCCGTCGACGTACAAGATTCCGGCGTGCCGCGACTGGCCCGAGCGCGCGCGCATCGAATTTTTCGGCGCGCCCAATCGCGAGCCCACGATTCACCGCTCGAAGGCGGTCGGCGAGCCGCCGCTCATGCTGGCACTCTCGGTATTCCACGCGCTGCGCGACGCGATCGCCAGCACCGCCGGCGATCATGCCGCGCCGCAGCTCCAAGCGCCGGCGACTCCGGAAGCGATCCTCGCTGCACTCAAGATGCTTAAGGTCGATCGCTGTGCAGCGGCAAGGACCAGTCGCAAGCCCCGGGTAACGCCATGAACCGCGGCGCGCAACGCAGACGTTGCCGATGAGTGCCTGGATCCATCAGCTGCTCGATGCGCTCGCCAATGAAGACATCGCGATGCTGGTCACGGTGGCCGCGACACGCGGCTCGACGCCTCGCGAAGCCGGCGCGCGCATGATCGTTACCCGCGGAGCGCTGCGCGGAACCATCGGTGGCGGCCACCTTGAATTCGAAGCCGTGCGCATCGCACGCGAAGCATTGAGCAGCCCGTCCCGCAGGCCCTGGCTGGTGCGCTTTCCCCTCGCCGCGCGGCTTGGGCAGTGCTGCGGCGGCGTGGCCACCCTGATGTTCCAGCCGGTCCACGCGCACGACGCGTGGCCCACGCTGCTGGCGCGCCAAAGCGCCGCATCGAATGATGCGTCGATTGCAGTGCCCGTGGCCAACGACGCGCATCACGGCGAAGATGCCGGCGCGCTCTGGCTGTCCGGCGCGGACGCCGCGGCGCTACCCGACGCGGTGCGCCAGTCGACGATGACCGCCAAGGCACCGATGCTGATCGATACGGCCGGCGCAACCTGGTACGTCGAGCGCGTGACGCGCGGCGACTTCCGCGTGGTTATTTTCGGCAATGGCCACGTTGGGCGCGCGCTGGTGCAGGTTCTGGGCACGCTCGCCTGTGAGATCACCTGGGTCGATGCGCGGGAACACGATTTCCCTGCGATCGTTCCTGCTAACACGACGGTGATCGCGAGCGACGCACCGGAGGACGTCGTCGATGCGACCGCACCCGGCAGCTATTGCCTGGTGATGACGCACAGCCACGCGCTGGACTTCGAGCTGACGCACCGATTGCTCGCGCGTGGCGACTTTCGCTATCTCGGTCTCATCGGCTCGACTTCCAAGCGTGCCCAGTTCGAGCGACGCTTGCGTGCACGCGATGTTCCGGCCGATGCGCTGAAACGGATCACCTGCCCGATCGGAAGCAGAGCCATCAGCAGCAAGGAGCCGGGAGCGATCGCAATCTCGGTCGCTACCGAGATCCTGCAATTGCGCGAAGCGGCAGTCGGTGGTCGGTCGCACGGGCGCGCGCGCGCCTGATTACGGCATAATCGGCGGGATGGACGCGATCGTTCCGCGACTGCAACTCTCCGGTATCAGCAAGGCTTATCCCTCGGTCGTCGCCAACGCCGGCATCGACCTCAGCGTCCTGCCCGGCGAGATCCACGCGGTGCTCGGCGAGAACGGCGCCGGCAAGTCGACGCTGATGAAAATCATCTACGGCGTCGTAAGGCCGGACAGCGGCAGTATCCAGTGGAATGGCAAACCGGTGGCGATCGCGAGTCCGGCGCGCGCCCGCGCGCTGGGCATCGGGATGGTCTTCCAGCACTTTTCGCTGTTCGAGACGCTGACCGTCGCCGAGAACATCGCGCTCGCGCTCGATCGCGACCTCGCGCGCAAGGAGCTCGACGCGCGCATCCGTCAGGTCTCCGAGCGCTACGGATTGCCGCTGGACCCGCACCGGCATGTGCATTCGATGTCGGTCGGCGAGCGCCAGCGCGTCGAGATCGTGCGCTGCCTGCTGCAAGCGCCGCAATTGCTCATCATGGACGAGCCCACCTCGGTCCTCACGCCGCAAGCGGTGCTGAAACTTTTCGAGACGCTGCGCCGCCTGGCGCAGGAAGGTTGCTCGATCCTGTACATCAGCCACAAGCTCGACGAGATCCGTGCGCTGTGCCAGCAAGCCACCGTGCTGCGCGCGGGACGCGTCACAGGGACGTGCGACCCGCGTCGCGAGACGTCGTCGGGCCTGGCAAAGCTGATGATCGGCGCCGATCTACCGCATCCTCATCATCGCGAAGCGCGTACGCGCGGCGACGGCGAGCTCGTCGTCGATGCGCTTTCGCTACGGTCCGACAATCCTTTCGGCACCGACCTGGTCAATGTCGATCTCGCGGTGCGCGGCGGTGAAATCATCGGCATCGCCGGCGTGTCCGGCAATGGCCAAAACGAGCTGATGGCGGCGCTGTCGGGAGAGCGTACGCTGGAGCGCGCCGACGCAATCGTGCTCAACGGCGAGCCGGCGGCGCGCCTCGACGCCGCGCGCCGGCGCGCGCTCGGACTCGCTTTCGTGCCCGAGGAGCGCATGGGACGTGGCGCCGTTCCCGAGCTATCGCTCGCCGACAACGCACTGCTCACCGCGCATCGCCAGGGCCTTACGCGGCGCGGATTGATTCGCACCGACGCGGTGATCGCCTACGCGCAGGCGGTCATCAACCAGTTCCGGGTCAAGGCGCCGGGGCCCGACGCCGTCGCGCGCAGCCTCTCCGGAGGCAATTTGCAGAAATTCATCGTCGGACGCGAGATTCTGCAGGGACCGCGCGTGATGATCGCGGCGCAGCCGACGTGGGGTGTCGATGTCGGCGCGTCGGCGCAAATTCGCCAGGCGCTGATCGACCTGCGCGACGAGGGTGTGGCGGTGCTGGTCGTCTCGGAGGAGCTCGACGAGCTGTTCGAGATCTGCGACCGGATTGTCGTGATCGCGCGCGGGCGCCTGTCTGCGCCGAAACAGACGCGACACACCAACGCCGAGGAGATCGGCCTGCTCATGAGCGGATCGTTCATCGCTGCCGTGCCGGCGCCCGACGCCGCCGTAGAGAGCGAAGCGCGTGCGCATTAAGCTCGAAGCGCGGCCGGAGCCGTCGCGCCTGATGGGGTGGATGTCGCCGATCATCGCTGCGCTCGCCACGCTGATCGTTGGATTCGCGCTGTTCTCGGGACTGGGCAAGAATCCCTTCGAAGCGTTC
The DNA here is from genome assembly GCA_036491555.1 of Casimicrobiaceae bacterium. Lineage (GTDB taxonomy): Bacteria > Pseudomonadota > Gammaproteobacteria > Burkholderiales > Casimicrobiaceae > PALSA-1003. The sequence continues at coordinate 18,841 of DASXBS010000191.1, read as the reverse complement.
CAGGTTTTTTTCGTCAAGCCGGTCGAAACGCTCTACGGTATCGGCGAGTTGCTGCTCAAGGCGACGCCGTTGACGCTGTGCGCGGTCGGGCTCGCTGCGGGCTATCGTGCCAACGTCTGGAACATCGGCGCCGAAGGCCAGCTCACGCTGGGCGCGATCTGCGGCGGTGGCATCGCGCTCGCGTTCCCCGAGGCGACCAGCGCATGGATCCTGCCCGCGATGATCGTCGCCGGCGCGCTCGGCGGCATGGCGTGGGCCGCGATTCCGGCGTGGCTGCGCACGCGCTTCAACGCCAACGAGATCCTGGTAAGCCTGATGCTCGTCTACGTCGCCGGACTGCTCCTGTCGCTGCTGGTGCACGGCGCATGGCGCGATCCCGAGGGCTTCAACTTTCCGCAGTCGAAAATGTTCGCCGACGTCGCGCTCCTGGCGAACCTGCTTCCCGAGACGCGACTGCACGTCGGATTCTTGATCGCGCTCGCGGTGGTTGCGGCAGGCTGGGTCTTCATGTCGAAGAGCCTGGCCGGTTTCCAGATGCGCGTCGCCGGACTCGCGCCCGCCGCCGCGAACTACGCCGGCATCTCGGCGTCGCGCACGGTCTGGTCGGGCATGCTGATCGGCGGGGCGACGGCGGGACTCGCCGGTGTATGCGAAGTCGCCGGCCCAATCGGCCAGCTGCTTCCATCGGTGTCTCCTGGCTATGGTTTCGCGGCGATCATCGTCGCCTTCGTGGGCCGGCTGCATCCGCTGGGCATCCTGCTCGCGAGCCTTCTCATGTCGCTGCTCTATCTCGGTGGCGAGTCCGCGCAGATGGTGCTCGCATTGCCGTCCGCGGTCACCGGACTGTTCCAAGGCACGCTGCTTTTCTTCCTGCTCGGCGCTGACGTGCTGATCAACTACCGCGTCAGGTTCATCCGCGCCGCGCCGGTTCGTGCCGCCGCGCCCGCGCCCATTTGACGCCACGCCCCATGGAGCACCTCGCGACGCTGGTCGCACTGACACTCGCGGCCGGCACCCCGCTGGTGTTCGCCGCGCTGGGCGAGCTCGTCGTCGAGAAGTCGGGCGTGCTCAATCTCGGCGTCGAGGGCATGATGCTCACAGGCGCCGTCGTATCCTTCATCGTCGCGGCCAACACCGGTCATCCGTGGTTCGGCGTGCTGGCAGGAATGGTTGCAGCGGCTGCCCTGTCGATCGCCTTCGCGGTGCTCGCGCTTTCGCTCATGGCGAACCAGGTTGCCACCGGTCTCGCACTGTCGCTGTTCGGCGTGGGACTCTCTGCGTTCATCGGGTTGCCCTACGTCAGCATCGTGATCGAGGGCATCAAGCCGCTGGACATCGCCGGACTGTCGGACCTGCCGGTGATCGGCCAGCTGCTGTTCGCGCACAGTCCCTTCGTCTATATGTCGCTGCTGCTGTTCGCCTGCGTCCATTACTTCCTGCGGCACACACGTTCCGGGCTCATCGTGCGCGCGGTCGGCGAATCGCCTTCGTCGGCGCACGCGATCGGCTACCCGGTGGTGCGCATCCGCTACCTCACGGTTATGTTCGGAGGCGCGTGCGCGGGCCTGGGCGGCGCGTACATGGCGGTCGCCTACACGCCGTTGTGGACCGAGGGGATGACGGCCGGTCGCGGCTGGATTGCGCTGGCGCTCGTCGTGTTCGCCACCTGGAAGCCGTGGCGCGTCGTTGCCGGCGCCTACCTGTTCGGAGGGGTGACGCTCGCACAGTTCCAGGCGCAGGCGCTGGGCGCAACGCTGCCTTCGCAGGTGCTGTCGATGCTCCCCTACATTGCCACCATCGTGGTGCTCGCGCTCATCTCACGCGACGCGACGGCAATCCGCCTCAACGCCCCCGCTTCGCTCGGCAGGCCATACCACCCCGAGTCGTGAACGGGTAGAATCGGCCGACACTGCGGTCCCGCAACGCCGCGCTCGCGGAACATGATTTCCCTGGGAGGCACCATGCTGCACAACCATTTTCGCGCCGCGCTCCTCGCTGCGCTCGTCGCTTGCGCGCTCGGTCCGGCGCACGCCGCCGACGAGCCGTTCAAGGTCGGCTACATCTACGTAAGTCCGATCGGCGATGCCGGATGGACCTTCCAGCACGACCAGGGCCGCAAGGAAATGGAAAAGGCGCTTGGCGGCAAGGTCGTGAGCAAGTACATCGAGAGCGTTCCCGAAGGCGCCGACGCCGAGCGCGTGATCCGCGAGCTCGCGCAGTCGGGGAACAAGATCATCTTCACGACGTCGTTCGGTTACATGAATCCGACGCTCAAGGTCGCGAAGGCCTTTCCGAAGACCGACTTCGAGCATGCCACCGGGTACAAAACCGACACCAATGTCGGAATCTACAACGCGCGCTTTTACGAAGGCCGCTATCTCGCGGGTCAGGTCGCGGGCAAGATGACCAAGAGCAACATCGCGGGCTACGTCGCCGCGTTTCCGATCCCGGAAGTGGTGATGGGCATCAACGCGTTCACGCGCGGCATGAAAAGCGTCAACCCGAAGGCCGAGGTCAAGGTGGTGTGGACCAACTCGTGGTATGACCCCGGCCGCGAGCGCGAAGCCGCCGATACGCTGATGTCGCAGGGCGCCGACGTGCTGACGCATCACACCGATTCGACGGCGACGGTGCAGGCGGCCGAGGCGAAGAAGGCCTACGCCATCGCGTATCACTCCGACATGTCGAAATACGGACCCAACGCGCAACTCACCGCAGTCACCCACCAGTGGGGCGCGTATTACACCAAAGCGGTTACGGATGCCATGAACGGCACCTGGAAGCCGGGCAACGTCTGGGGCGGCATCAAGGAAGGCATGATCAAGATGGCGCCGTTCAATCCGGTGGTGCCCAAGGACACGCAGGACCTCGTCAACAGGACCGCCGCCGACATCGGCGCCGGCAAATTCCATCCGTTCACCGGCCCCATCAAGGACAACGAAGGCAAGGAGCGGCTGGCCGCCGGCAAAGTGATGTCGGACGCCGAGTTGTCGAAGATGGATTATTACGTCGAAGGCGTGCAGGGCAAGCTGCCGAAATAACCGCGCGCGGCGCTGCCCACGGCGACACCATGACTGCAGCGCCCGACCCGCGCGACTGGATCGGCAAGACCGAAACACAGTCCGACGTCGCCACCGCCGTGCCGTATGCGGCGCTGTCGGCAACGCTCGACTGGCCGCCCGAGCGCCCGCCGGTCGGCACGGTGCTGCCGCCGTTGTGGCACTGGCTCTATTTTCTTCCGCTGTACCGGCAATCCGACGTCGGACCGGACGGACACGCCAAGCGCGGAGGATTTCTTCCCGCTGTGCCGCTGCCGCGGCGCATGTGGGCCGGAAGCCAGATGGAGTTCCGGCGGCCGCTGCGCATCGGCGACGAGCTTTCGCGCACGTCGACCATCGTGGACGTCACCGAAAAGACGGGTTCCAGCGGTGCGCTGGTGTTCGTGAAGGTACGCCACGACGTCAGCATGCGCGGCGATCCCGCACCGGCGCTCACCGAATACCACGACATCGTCTATCGCGAGGCGCCGAAGCTCGGCGCCTCGCCGGCCGCATCTCGCGCCACGCCAGCGTCCGCGTCGTGGGAGCGCGTGGTAGTCCCCGATGACGTGCTCCTGTTTCGATATTCGGCGCTCACTTTCAACGGCCATCGCATTCACTACGATCGGCGCTATGTCACCGAAGTCGAAGGCTACCCAGGGCTGATCGTGCACGGTCCGCTGCTGGCGACGTTGCTGCTCGACCTGGTGCGCCGGCATGCACCGCAAGCCACCGTGACCAGGTTCGAGTTCCGTGCGATGCGCCCCGTGTTCGACCTCCATCCGTTCACGGTATGCGGACAGCCCAGTGCCGGCGGACAATCGCGATCGATATCGCTGTGGATACGCGATCATGAAGGCGCGCTGGCGATGGACGCCACCGCGGAAGTGCGCGAACCGCTCACCGACACGACGTCCGCGGCATGACACCGCTCGCCGGAATTACCGTGGTCACGCTCGAGCACGCGATCGCCGCGCCGTTCGCGACGCGCCAGCTCGCCGACCTCGGCGCGCGCGTCATCAAGGTGGAACGCCCCGGAGTAGGTGATTTCGCGCGCGCGTACGACGAGCGCGTTGGCGGTCTCGCCTCGCATTTCGTATGGACCAACCGCGCCAAGGAAAGCCTGACGCTCGATGTCAAGCATCCGGAGGCGCAGGCCATCCTCGAGCGGCTGATCCTGGATCATGCCGACGTGGTGGTGCAGAACCTCGCACCCGGCGCGGCAGCGCGCCTGGGATTGTCGTACGCGACACTTTCCGCCGCGAAGCCGTCGCTCATCGTGTGCGACATTTCTGGCTACGGCGAGGACGGACCCTACCGTGACAAGAAAGCCTACGACCTGATGATCCAGAGCGAGGCCGGATTTCTCTCGGTCACCGGCAGCGAGCACGAGCCCGCGAAGGCGGGATTGTCGATCGCCGACGTCGCCGCGGGCATGTACGCCTACACCAACATTCTCGCCGCGCTGATCGAGCGCGGACGCACCGGGCGCGGCGCGCATCTGGACATCTCGATGCTCGAGGCGCTGGTCGAATGGATGAGCTATCCGCTGTACTACGCCTACGACGGTGCCCCGCCGCCGGCGCGCACCGGCGCAAGCCACGCGACGATCTATCCCTACGGCCCGTTTCCGGCCGGTGACGGCAAGACCGTGATGCTGGGATTGCAGAACGAACGCGAGTGGACTGCATTTTGCGCGAAGGTGCTCCTGCAGCCCGCGCTCGCGACCGACGAGCGCTTCTCGAACAACTCTCGCCGCAGCGCCGCGCGCGACGAGTTGCGCGCGCTGATCGTGAAGGAGTTCTCGAAGCTGACCGCCGAGCAGGTCGTCGCGCGCCTCGACGACGCGCAGATCGCCAACGCGCAGGTCAACGACATGAAGGCAGTGTGGGCGCACCCGCAGCTGCGCGCGCGGCGACGCTGGAATGAGGTCGACTCACCCGCCGGCAGGATCCCCGCGCTGCTACCACCCGGCGCGCGCCCCGACGACCCTCCTCCCTCCGGCGGCGTTCCGGCGTTGGGCGCGCACACCGACGCGATCCTCGCGAGTCTCGGCTACTCGGCGGGCGCCATTGCCAAGCTGCACGCCGACAAGGCGATCTGATTACCGAGAGCAGCGCTTGAGACCACGTCTGCCGGTGAGTTACCTGTTCATTCCAGGCGATCGTCCCGATCGCTTCGCCAAGGCCGTCGCTGCCGGTGCCGGCGCCGTCGTCGTCGATCTCGAGGACGCGGTCGCACCGAACGCGAAAGCTGCCGCGCGCGCGCATATCGGTGAATGGTGCAAGGCCAATCCTGCGCCGTCGGCAGGCCTGATCGTACGCATCAACGACGCCTCGACTTCATGGTTCGACGACGACCTGGCCTTCGTGCGCGCGTACGCCATCGCTGCAGTGATGCTGCCCAAGGCCGAGCGTGCGCAGGATATCGCGCGTTGCATCGATGCGCTCCCAGCCGAGGGCTTCGTGATAGCAATTATCGAGACCGCGCGAGGGGTGGTCGAGGTTGATGTAGTCGCCTCGGCACCGGGCGTGCAGCGCCTGGCATTCGGCACCCTCGATTACGCAGTCGATGTCGGTTTGTCGGGCGATGAGCGCGGCTTGCTCTATCCAGCGTCGCGAATGGCGCTCGCCTCGCGCATCGCGGGCATCGCCTCGCCGATCGCGGGCGTCACCGCAGCGATCGACGATCCCGCGCAACTCGACGCTGACCTCGCCTTTGCGCGCGCATGCGGGTTCGGCGCCAAGCTGTGCATCCATCCCCGCCAGCTCGAGCACACGCATCGCGCATTCGCCCCCACCGCCGAGGAAGTCGACTGGGCGCGCCGCGTGGTTGCCGCGGTCGACGCCGGACACGCCGCGGTCGCCATCGACGGCAAGATGGTCGACCGGCCAGTGCTGCTCAAGGCGCGCGACATCCTTGACCGCGCCTGATCGCCTACGCGATCTTGCGCAGGAGCTTGAGCATCGCCTCGAAGCGCTTGCCGTAGGGCGGATTCAGCATCCAGGTGAGCGCCATTCGAGGCTGCTCGAACACCGGCTTCTCATGCGTGAAGGCAAGGAATCCGCGCTCGCCGTGATACGCGCCCATCCCCGACATACCGACCCCGCCGAAGGGCAGGTCTTCGTTGCAGAAATGCCATAGCGTGTCGTCGAGGGTGACGCCGCCGGCGATGGTCTGCGCGAGCACGCGCGCCCTCGCCGCGCGGTCGCCGCCGAAGGCGTACAACGCCAGCGGTCGCGGACGCGCGTTGATGGTGGCGATCGCGTGTTCGAGAGTCGTATAGGTCTCGATCGGCAGGATCGGTCCGAAAATCTCCTCCTGCATCACCGCCATGTCAGCGCTCACGTCGAGCAGAAGCGTCGGCGCCAGCTTGCGCGTCGGGTCGAGCGCTTCGGCGTCCGGATTGATGCTGATGACGCGCGCACCCTTGCGCCTCGCGTCGTCGATCAGGTTGGCGAGTCGCGCGTGGTGGCGTTCGTTGACGATGCTCGTGTAGTCGTCGTTGCCAGCGAGGGTCGGATACATCGCGCGCACGCTGGTCGTGATCGCCTGCGCGAGGCCGTCGGCGAGCGCTTTCGGAGCGAGCACGTAATCGGGCGCAATGCAGGTCTGGCCGGCATTGAGCAGCTTCCCGGCGGCCAGTCGCGCCGCGGTCATCGTCAGGTCGGCGCCGGGATGCACCAGCGCGGGAGACTTTCCACCCAGCTCGAGTGTGACCGGGGTCAGGTTGTCCGCCGCGGCCAGGGCGATCTTGCGCCCGACCGCAGTCGATCCGGTGAAGAACAGGTGATCGAGGGGCAGCTCGGCGAACGCGTGACCCATCTCCGGCCCGCCATTGACCACCGCGAATTCGTCCGCCTTGAAATAGCGCGCGACCAGGCCCGCGATGAGCGCCGAGGTGTGCGCGGTCAGCTCGCTGGGCTTGAGCAGCACGCGGTTGCCCGCGGCCAGCGCCGCGACCGCCGGCAGGATCGCCAGCTGAAATGGATAGTTCCATGGACTGATGATGCCGACCACGCCGACCGGCTGGCGCACGATGCGGCTCACTCCGGGCTGCAGATAGAGTGGCGTCGGGACGCGCCGCGCCGCCATCCAGCGCGCCAGATGGCGTCGCGCGTGGCGAATGCCCGCATCGACCATGAACAGTTCGGCGAGCCGCGTTTCCTGCGATGAGCGCGTGCCGAAGTCGGCGGCGATGGCCTCGACGATCTCGGCTTCGTGTTCGCGCGCGAGGGCGGCAAGGCGGCGCAGGCGATCGCGACGCACGGCGAGCGGCGGGTCGCGCTCGCGCTCGAAGCCGTTGCGCAGCGCCGCGAAGGGGCCCTGCAGTTCGGCCTGCGCCGTCATCGAGCCCTACAGTCCACTAAGCGCGCGCGGCGGCGATCGCTTCGAGCAGCGTCGGCGGGTCGTGCGCGCCCGACACGGCGGTCCTGCCGTTGAAAATGAAAAACGGCACGCCGTTGATTCCGCTCTCGCGCGCCTCGCGGTCCTCGGCTTCGACCTCGCCGCGCAGCGCGTCGGAGGCGAACAACGCGCGTACCTGTTCCGCCGCGAAGCCCGCGGTGGCCGCGATCGCCGCCAGCGATTCATGATCGTCGAGACGTTGGCCGTCGACGAAAAAGCCCCGGAACAGCGCCTCGACCAGCGCGTCCGCCGCGGCGGCGTCTTCGTGTTGCTGCCCCCACGCGATCAGCCGGTGCGCGTCGAGCGTATTCGGCTGGCGAATGATGCCGTCGAAGTCGAACGCGATACCGACGTCGGCACCGGCAGCGCGCACGCGCGCGTTGACCTCTGCGGCACGGGCCTTGCCGCCGAACTTGACCTCGACGTAGTCAATCCGTGGAATCCCGGCGCGCGGCATGTCCGGATTGAGCTGGAACGGATGCCAGCGCCGGAGGACCTTGACCTGTGGCGCGCTCGCGCTCAGCGATGCCAGCGCCGCCTCGAGCTTGCGTTTGCCGACGTAGCACCACGGGCAGACGACGTCGGAGACGACATCGACGACCAGATCCGCCGCGGCGGCGACAGCGGGCGCAGGCGACTCGGCAGTGATCCCGGCCATGATGGGGTAAGTCTGAGGGGAATCGCAGGCACTGGTCAACCGATGCGCGGTGGGCCGCCGACGCGCGATAATGCGCACCCTCGCAGCCTGAGACGGATCGCTTGAAGCGCTGGGACATCTTCTGCTCGGTCGTCGACAACTACGGGGACGTCGGCGTGGCGCTGCGCCTGGCGCGCCAGCTCGCGACCGAGCATGCCATCGCACCGCGGCTGTACATCGACGATCGTGCGCAGATGCTGCGCATGGCTCCGGACGGCGCCTCAGGGCTCGATGTTCTGGACTGGAAGGGCGCCGCCGGCCCGTGGCGCGCCGATGCCGCGCATGCCCCTGCGGACTCGGTGGTCGAAGCCTTCGGCTGCGGCCTTCCCGCGGCCTATCTCGATGCGATGCAGGCGAAGCCGATGCCACCGCCTTGGATCAATCTCGAATACCTTTCGGCCGAGCCGTGGGTCGACGATCACCACGGCCTGGCGTCGCCGCAGCCGCAGCGGCCGCTAACGCGCCATTTCTTTTTCCCCGGTTTCACCGCGGACAGTGGCGGGCTGCTGCGCGAACGTGGGCTGCTTGCCGACCGCGACGCGTTCGTCGCCGACGCATCAGCGCGCGCCGCGCTCTGGCGTTTTCTCGGCATCGATCCGCCGCACCCGCGTGCGCTGCTCGTCTCGCTGTTCTGCTATCCGACGCCGGCGCTGCCGGCGCTGCTCGACGCTTGGTCGAACGGCAACGCGCCGGTCGCGTGCATCGTCGCCGAAGGCGTCGCCGAGCGCGCAATCGACGCCTGGGCCGGCGCACCTCTGCACCTACCGGGCGCCGCCTGCCAGCGGGGCCAGCTGGTGGTGTCGCGCGCCCACTTCTCTTCGCAGAACACCTATGATCGCTTGCTGTGGGCGTGCGATTTCAACGTCGTGCGCGGCGAGGACTCGTTCGTGCGCGCGCTCTGGGCGGCCAGGCCGATGGTGTGGCATGCGTATGTGCAGGCCGGCGGCGCGCACCTGGCCAAGCTCGACGCGTTCCTGGCGCGCTACGAGCAGGGATTGCCTGCGGATGTGTCCTTCGTCAACCGAACGTTTGCAGGCGCCTGGAACCGCGACGACGGCACGGCGGTCGCCGCCGCGTGGCCGGCGATGCAGGCATCGCTGCCGGCACTGAGCGCGCACGCCCGGCAATGGGCATCGGAGCTGGGCGCGCAGACCGACCTGGCGACGCGCCTGGTCCGATTCGTTCAGAAGCTGGTATAATTGTGGGTTTCCCAAAATCGCAATCGAGCGCAACTTGTTCCCCACTTATCGCACACATTCATTGCACGCTTCAGTGCATACCCTAGCAGGCAAGCCATGAAAACAGCACAGGAAGTTCGCGCCGGCAATGTCATCATGATCGGCAAGGATCCAATGGTCGTGCAGAAGGCCGAGTTCAACAAATCCGGCCGCAACGCATCGGTCGTCAAGATGAAGCTCAAGAATCTGCTCTCCGGGTCGGGTACCGAGACCGTCTACCGCGCGGACGAGAAATTCGACATGGTGCAACTCGAGCGCAGGGAAGTGACCTACTCGTACTTCCAGGATCCGATGTATGTGTTCATGGATCACGAGTACAACCAGATCGAGGTCGAGCGCGACAACATCGGCGACTCGTATCACTACCTGGAAGACGGTCTGGAGTGCGAGCTGACGCTCTATGACGGCAAGCCGATTTCGGTCGAGCTGCCCACCTCGGTGGTGCGCGAGATCACCTACACCGAGCCCGCGATTCGCGGCGACACATCCGGCAAGGTGCTGAAGCCTGCCAAGCTCGCCAGTGGGCTCGACGTGCAGGTTCCGCTGTTCGTCGCCACCGGCGACAAGATCGAGATCGACACCCGCACCGGCGAGTACCGTCGCCGCGTCTAAAGCAACGCGAGCGCCAAAGATGGATGGGCGCCTCCGGACGCCTACCCGCCGCAGCGCCCGCGTCGACGGGGTCCCCGCACTGCACATCGACGGCGATGTCGCGGTGTTGCGCCTCGAAAGGCCGGCCGAGCACAACCGCATTGACCCCGACGATATTCCGCTGCTTCGCGCGCACCTGAAGACGGTGCTGCGTACGCGTGACGTGCGTGCGCTGGTCATCACCGGCAGCGGAACGCGCACCTTCAGCTCGGGCTACACCGTCGATGCGATCGCCGACCGCCTCGACCGCGGCTTCGAAGACCTGCTCGACTCAATAGAACACTTCCCCCTGCCAACGCTGTGCGCCCTCAATGGCAGCGTTTACGGAGGCGCCACCGACCTTGCGTTGTGCTGCGACTTCCGCATCGGCGTGCGTGGCTCGCGCATGTTCATGCCCTCGGCGCGCTTCGGGCTGCACTACTATCCGGGCGGCCTGCGCCGCTACGTCGGGCTGCTCGGCGCCGCGCAGGCCAAGCGCCTTTTCCTCACCGCGCAGACCATCGACGCCGACGAAATGCTGCGGATCGGGTTTCTCACCGAGCTCGTGCCGAAAAAGGCGCTTACGGCCACGATAGAGGCGTATCTGGACGCCATACGAGCCTGCAATGCCGACGTGGTGCGCTCGATGAAAAAGCAGATCGACCGGATCGCGGGCGGTGATCGGGAAGCCGCGCAATCGCGGACCGCCTACGAGCGATCACTGCGATCGCCGGCACTGCGTATGCGCCTCGCGGCGCTGCGCTCGCGGCGCTAGCTGCAATCGCCTTTGCCGTCTTGTAGACAGACTGGCGCGTGGCTACACTACGCGCCATTTCCTGCAGCGACCCCTATGAAAAAATTCCGGATTGTCGCTGTCCTCGCCGCGCTCGGCGTCTGCGCGGTCTGGGTACCCGCCGCCGTTGCGCAGGACAAGGCTGCCGTCAAGCGCGGCCTGTACCTGGTCACGCTCGGCGGCTGCAACGACTGCCATTCGCCGAAATTGATGACGCCGCAGGGCCCGCAGCCGGATTCGGCACGCCTGCTTTCCGGTCACCCGGCGAACGTGCAGGTCGCGCCCATGCGCCGGGCACGCTGTCACCCGAGAAGTGGATCGCGATGACCAATGGCGATTTCACGGCGTGGGCGGGTCCGTGCGGGATCAGCTTCGCAGCGAACCTCACGCCCGACAAGGCGACCGGATTGGGCGGATGGACCGCCGAGCAATTCATCCAGTCGACGCGCACGGGCAAGCACCTGGGAGTCGGACGACCCATCCTGCCGCCGATGCCGATCGCTTCGCTGGCGACATTGACCGATGCCGACCTGAAAGCGATTTTTGCCTACCTCAAATCGATCAAGCCGATCTCCAACCAGGTGCCTCCATCACTTCCGCCCGGGAAGTAACGGCAGCGGAGGCCGCGCTACGGGCCGAGGGTCGTGCGCACGCCGCCGAATTGGCCCTGCAGCTTGGTGCAGGCCTGACTCTGCGCGTTGAACTGACCCGATATCCCTGATCGGTTGGCCTCGATTTCGCTGACGGTGAAGGGCCCGTGATCGCCGTTGCTGCACGAAAAATCGCCAGCGATGGTGCCCAGATGGCCGTCCTGCTGGTAGCTGCCAGTGTAGTTGCAGCTGCCGCCGTTGACGCCGGCCGCGAAAATCGATATCGCCGATCCTGACTTGCCGATCTGCAGCGTCGCGAGCTGGCTGACGGGACCTTCGAGCGCTGATGGTGTACAGCCGCTGGCGCTGAACACGAAGCCGCCGAAGAAGCTTCCTGACACATCCACGCCCTGCAGGAACTGGCGTATCAACATTTTGTTGACCGTTACGCCATTCACCGTATACGTCAGTTTCGCGCTCGTCGGCGTCAGCACGTCGAGCGTGAGTATGCCGACTTTCTGGCGCGTGACGCTGTTGGGGGAAAATGCCCCCGAGCCGTAGTAGGCACCGGTGGTCGCGATCAGATCGCCGCTGAACAGATAATCGCCGGCGCCAAGTTGGCCCTGCAACACCGCAGTCGATGTGAACCACTGCGGATTGGCGTTGGCATCGTAAACGAAGAGGTCGATGAAGAGCGTGCTGCCCTGGTGAAGGATCGCCGCACCCCACCCCGATTCGGTCGGCACCCACCATTGGTCGCTGAGATTCGGTAATAGCGCGGCGCGCACTGGCAGCGCCAAGGCGATCAACACAACAAAACCAAGTCGGCGCAAATGTCCCATCTCGCCCTCCCCTGGACCTGCCCCGCGCATGCGAACGATGCGCTCGTCGTACGATCCGAATGATGACTGCGAAGTAGCTGATTATCAAGGATCTGTCGCTTCTCGGCCTTTGAGGCACAATCGACACGCAGCCCGCCTTCATATGGCGCGAGTATCGGCGGCGCTGGATGGCCGATTCGCGCCAGGTCCAAAACCCGTGGCCCGGCGCGCGTTTTCAGTGAAAAGTGGCGACGATGCCGCACGCCGTCCGCGATGCCTCGGGGCAGATCGTGTTGGTGGGTGGCGGCGGAAGGAGCAAAGCATGTCGGGATCGATCAGCGCCGCTCTATCTCCAAACACAGACGGCAGCCTTCCGCGCCGCAGCCCGGACGCCATCCGCTACATCCTGTTGCGAAAGCTCGCGTCGGGCGTTCGGCACGCCATGATGGGCGAGCTTCAGACACTGCAATTCAACGCGGAACTTTGCGCGCAGATGCTACAAGGCGGACGCGGCGGGGGCGAGTTGGCATCACACTTGAATCGCCTGCCAGCACAAACCAAGGCGGCAACGGCGACCTGCCGCGCGGCCGTCGAATGGCTGCGTCCCGATTCCAACGGCAGGGCACCTCTGGGCGAGGTATTCGACTCATGCGTCAAGCTCGCCGGTGACGACTGGATGCTGCGTGGCGTGCGAACGTGCATATCGATTGCCCATGCGGAGCGTTCGGCGGTGGTCGCGAAGGCGCCGTCCAGCGAAATGATCGTCGCCTCGTTGCTCACCCTGGTGGATATTCGAGACAGCTTGCTCGACATCCACGCCGACGCAAGCCTCAGGGGCGAGTGGGTGACCGTGCGCATGAGCGCCGCGCCGCCCTCTAAACGAGCCTCGCTCACCATTCCACCTGTGTACGCGAGACTGGCATTCGATGACGTGTTCGCGCTCGCCGCCGAGAACGGTGTGGAGTGCCGCTGCGATGCGGCGGGGAGTTCGGTCGAGCTGCGACTACCGAGCGGCGCGCCTGCGCCGGCAGGACGCGACGTCTTCTAGCCTAGTGCCGGTCCCACTGCGGCGGGCCGGAGTAAGGATACGCCCTCGAAATCTGGCGACCCGATGAAATGCGATGGTCGAGCTCGCGCGGCAGGTTGGGATACTCGCCTGGACCGAAGGTTCGGCATTCACCTTCGAAGTTGGCGTCGCTGCAGAACACCCAGTAGCCGCTTTCCACCCTCAGCGATCCCGCTCGATCGTTGAACCCGGTGCGATCGAGATTGCGCACGACATCGCCACCGATCGGGAACGCACGACCCTGGAAGTCGTGACCCTCGTAGAGTACGGCTTGCGCATAACGGCCACCTTGCGGCGGCGGCGCGGCGTACGCTTGCGGCCGGTACGCGGGCGCCACGGTTCCCTGTTGCGGATACGGCGGGGGGACGCCGCCGGCATAACGGGCGTCGCCCACCTCACGCAGCGATGAGATGTTGCGCACGAAGTTGCCGTCCATGCGCGGGTAACGACCGGGTGGCATCTGAATGCAGCCACCGCCGAAATTCGCATCGCGGCAGACTTCCCATACGCCTTCGCGGACGATCGCCGACTGCACCCGATCGTTCATTCCGGTGCCATCGAGACTGCTCACTTCCGAGTTGACGCGCATGCTGTTGCCGTGGAAATCGACGTCCTCGTAGAGGATGATCTCGCCGGCGCGAACGGCGGTGGCCGTCGAGAGCAATGCAATGAGCATCATGGGGCGAATGCGCGCATTCACGTTCAGCCTCGGAAGTTGGTGAGTTGACTCGTCGGGAACCGCGGCGGCGCTACGATTTTTTCCTCTTGGCCGGAACCTTCGCGCCGGAACGACGTGCTTCCGACAATCCGATTGCGATCGCCTGTTTTTTGTTTTTTACTTGCTTTCCCGTGCTTCCGCTGCGTAACGTCCCATGCTTGCGCTCATGCATGGTCTTTTCCACTTTGTCCTGCGCCTTCTTGCCGTATTTGGTCGCCATGATCGTCCTCAGCAACGTGAAAGGGATCCCGACTCGGGATGTCGAGCCAAGTTAAGCAATTCGGCGACGGGCCGGCATCGGCTTCCGACTGATTTGAGCGTAGGACAGCGCGAAAGCGCTGCCCCGCCACACATCGGCGCTTGAGCCCGACGCGGGCAGCGCATAGAGCCGGATGGCACTGCCGCGTTCCTACGAGCGCTTCCCTTGCTCCTACGACCAATTCAGTCGGGTTCCGCTTACATCACGGTCGCCCCGCCGATACGCTTTTCGCACCGTGCCATCCCGGCACCTCAGGAGACCGAAGTGGATGACCATTTGGACACTGATGTAACGCGGGCTTCGCCGAACAAGGATCCGATCACCGGCGCGCCGGGGGCGCACCCGGTAGGCGTCGGCGTCGGCGCGGCGACCGGGGGCATCGCTGCGGGTGCGGCTGCGGGAACGCTCGCCGCAGGCCCGCTAGGTACCGCGATCGGCGCGGCGGTTGGCGCCGTGGTGGGCGGACTCGCCGGAAAAGCAGTGGCCGAACACTACGATCCCACGATTGAGGAACAGTATTGGCGCGGCGCCTATGCAGACGAGCCCTATTATCAGCGCGGAAAAACTTTCGATGATTACGCGCCCGCGTATCGGCTGGGCGGCGAGGCGTACGGGCGCCACGGCGGTACTTCATTCGAGAATTTCGAGGACGAGCTGGCGGACGAGTACAGGCGTTCGCATGGGACGTCGCGTCTTAGTTGGGACGAGGCTCGACCCGCGACGTACGCGGCATGGCACAGACTGCGCGGCGACGTCGTCTGACATCGCGTGGACATGCGGCGTTACGCGGGTTCTGGATCCCGGTTCATTCTCCATTTGTCAGTTATTGAAGGAGCGCAATCATGAGCATAGTCTGGATTATTCTCATCGGTTTCGTCGTGGGCCTGCTGGCCAAGATGTTGACTCCGGGTCGAGACCCGGCCGGTTTCTTCATCACTGCTGCGCTCGGTATCGCAGGTTCGCTGCTCGCAACCTATGGCGGCCAGGCGTTGGGACTTTATCGCGCGGGCGAGCCGGCAGGATTCATCGGGTCGCTCATCGGGGCAATCGTCCTGCTCGCGATCTATCATCTCGTCCGGCGCAATCCGACGACCTGATCGCAGAACCAACCGAGCGAAGGCGGCATCGGCCGCACTCGCCCCCGAAGGAGAAGAACATGGGGCTGATGGATATCCTGCAGCAATACACCAATGGTGCGAGTGCGGCGGATGCGAACGCCGCACGTACGCACTTCGATCAGGTCGCGAGCGCGGCGCCGACGGAGGTGCTGGGACAAGGGGTCGCCGACGCTTTCCGCGACGAAAGCACGCCCTCCTTCGGCGCCATGGTCGGACAGATGTTCGGGCAGTCCGACCCGCAACAGCGCGCCGGGGTGCTCAACGAGCTGTTGCGGTCAGTAGGTCCCGGCGTGCTTGCAGCGCTCGACGGTGGCTTGCTAGGCCGGTTGTCGAATTCCTCCGCCGCCAGCACACCTCAAGTGACGCCCGAACAGGCGGCGAACGTGACTCCCGAGCAGGTCCAGGAAATCGCCGCGCGCGCACAGCAGCACAACCCGGGCGTACTCGACCAGATCGGCGGCTACTATGCGCAGCACCCCGACGTCGTGAAAACGCTGGGCAGCGCGGCGCTGG
This sequence comes from Casimicrobiaceae bacterium, assembly GCA_036491555.1. Taxonomy (GTDB): domain Bacteria; phylum Pseudomonadota; class Gammaproteobacteria; order Burkholderiales; family Casimicrobiaceae; genus PALSA-1003. The sequence continues at coordinate 2,953 of DASXBS010000191.1, read as the reverse complement.
CGATCGCGCTGGCGGGTGTCGCCAGCCGAATGCGCCGCTGACTGAAGAGGCAGCAAACGCCCGAACTTCGCCATGGTGCACGGCAAGCGATCCTCGGTTTTGCCGACTAGTCCCCCTCCCGCACGGTAGCGCTCAGATAGGGTCCAAGCGCATTCCTACAAAATAATCCGCCTCCGGACGATAGCCACGCCGCCGCGTCCTCAAGAAGCGGCTCGCCCCAGGCCGAATTTCTTTGCGCAACGTCGGCGGCGGGCAGTGATCCGATCCCGCGGCAGCGTTAGTCAGATGCGGACGCTTGAGGTGCCCAGGTCGCCTTGCGGTCCGGGGTGGGGACGTATGCATGGACGATCGTGCACGTAGCCACGCTGCCTTGGCTAGGACCGTCCGGCGCCTGGATCGTCACCCTCACCTCTGTCACGCATACTCCGAGCTGCTCTTCGATCGAACGGAGCATGACCGCAAGCGCGGGGCCCGCCCGGTCGCAAAGCTCGCGCTCCGCCTTCGCAAGGAGTTCGAACTCGGTGCTTGATTTCGACATGCTGGCCTCTCAAAAGAGCGCGCCGTCCCGGTGTTGATTCCCGGGGACGGCACTACTGCGGACGCTTCTTGCATCCTTCGCGTAAGATATATATTGCGTTCCTGCAATTAAAGTGCCATAGCGGCCCTAGGGATAGGGCCAAAGTGCTCTACTCCATACGTGCCGGGCGCGCACAATGTCGGCGACTTTTACAGGTCCACACAGATAGATGCCAAAAGAACCCCAAAAAAAGAGCAGGCGCGGACAATCGTTTGCAGCACGCCCGACGCCGCGCGCATTGGCAAAAGCGAAAACCGGGATCCAGGGACTCGATGAAATAACCGGCGGGGGACTTCCGCGCAACCGCACGACGCTCGTCTGCGGAAGCGCCGGCTGCGGCAAGACGATGCTCGCCATGGAATTCCTGGTTCGTGGCATCGTCGAGTTCGACGAGTCCGGCGTTTTCATGTCTTTCGAAGAAAGCGCTGATGAGCTCGGACAGAACGTCGCTTCGATCGGCTTCGATCTCCCGGCGCTGGTCAGACAGAAAAAGCTGTGCATTGACCACGTCCGTGTCGTGCGCAGCGAAATAGAGGAATCCGGTGATTTCGACCTCGAGGGCATGTTCATCCGGCTCGGCCTGGCCATCGATGCGGTGGGGGCCAAGCGCGTGGTGCTCGATACGCTGGAAGCGCTCTTCGGCGGGTTCTCCAACCTGGGAATACTCCGCGCCGAGCTCCGTCGATTGTTCGACTGGCTCAAGGAGCGGGGCGTGACTGCCGTTATCACCGGCGAACGCGGTGAGGGCACGCTCACACGGCATGGCCTCGAGGAATACGTGTCGGATTGCGTCATCCTGCTCGACCACCGAGTCGTCAACCAGCTCTCGGTGCGGCGACTGCGCATCGTCAAGTACCGGGGAACCCTTCACGGCTCCGACGAATATCCGTTCCTGATCCGCGAAAACGGAATCTCGGTGATTCCGATCACATCGCTCACCCTCGATCACACGGCTTCGACTAAGGTTGTTTCAAGCGGGGTGCCGAGCCTGGACAAGATGCTCGGCGCGCGCGGCTTCTACCGCTCGAGCACCATCATGCTCACTGGTGCGGCAGGAACCGGAAAAAGCAGCATTGCCGGACATTTCATCGCCGAGGCCGGCCGCCGCGGCGAGCGCTCGCTGTACATGGCACTGGAGGAATCGCAGAGCGAGATCGTGCGCAACACGCGCTCGATCGGCATCAACATGACGCCGCTGATACGCCGTGACATGTTGCGCTTTCACGTGGCGCGGCCGACAGCCTACGGGCTCGAGATGCACCTCGCGTCCATCCACCAGGCCGCTATGGAATACAGACCCAGCGTGATGGTCGTGGACTCGGTGACGAGCCTAATGTCCATGGGTGTGGGACCCGAGGTGACTTCGATGATCGTACGCCTCATAGACTTCCTGAAAATGAGCGGAATCACGCTGTTAATGACCGCGCTGGTCGAATCACTCAAGGATTCGGATACTACCTCCGTCAATGTCTCCTCGCTCGTCGATGTCTGGTTGACGCTGGGTAACCACGACACCGATGGCGCGCGAAGGCGCACACTGTCGGTCGTGAAAGCCCGTGGCATGGGCCACTCGAACCGTATCCACGAGCTTACAATTTCGAATACGGGTGTCCAAATCACGCACGACACCGCGCCGGGATGAGATCGTGACCGCCCGCCGCAAGGCGCCATCCGGAAAAGCCCCGCGGGCGTCGGAGAGCTACGTGCTTTATCTTTACGTGGCGGGAGAGACGCCAAGATCGGCAGCCGCGCTTGCCAACCTGAAGGACATCTGTCGACTGCATATGCCCGCCGCGCATCGCATCAAAGTGATCGACCTGCTCAAGAATCCGAAGCTAGCGCGCGATCACCAAATACTTGCGCTTCCGACACTCGTTCGCGAGTTGCCGACTCCTGTGCGCAAGATCATTGGTGATCTTTCCAACACGGAGCGGGTGCTGGTCGGTCTGGATATCAAGACCGCACGATGACTTCCGCACGCGTGGCAAAGACCGCGCAATCAAAGCGCTCAGGCAAGCCCGCGCCGCTACGCCGGAAATCAGCGACAGCGGAGGCTGCCTCGGCCGTCATTCCGATGACGGGTGCGCTCAGCGCAGAGGAGGAGGAGACGCTCCATGCAATCCGCGCGGGCCAGGTCGATGCCCTGGTGATCAGGGAAAGCAACACCGACCAAGTCTATGCGCTTCGAAGCTTCGTCGAGATTCAAAGGACACAGACTCGGCTGAAGAGCGCCGGCGCCGCGCGCCGGCGTTCGGAAGCGCAGCTCAGGACCCTCGCGGAGGAGCGCGAGCGCCTGTTTCAGGACTTGCACGACGGATGCATCCAGTCGGTCTATGCGGCGCGCCTCAATCTGGAAGCGTGCCTGCCGCTGATGGC
>DASXBS010000190.1:0-3338 GCA_036491555.1 Casimicrobiaceae bacterium | reverse complement strand
GCGATCCCATCCATGGCCTGGACACCGTGGCGCCCGAGTGCAAAGTGTTCCACGCGGCGACGGCTTTGCAGGGCGACGTGGTCGTCACCCGCGGCGGACGCGTGCTGTGCGTCACCGCGCTCGGAGAGACGGTGCGCCAGGCACAGCGCGAGGCCTACGACGGGGTGGCGTGCATCCGCTTCGACGGCATGCAGTATCGTAGCGACATCGGCGCTCGCGCGCTGACTCCGCGCAAGAGCTGAGCTGCGCTTCGTGGACCTTTCCGCCACGCTCGCGTATTTCATCGGGCTGCAGTCGCGCATCGTCGCGCGTCTGGAATCCATCGATGGGACCCGATTCCGGCAGGAGCGGTGGACACGCCCGGAAGGCGGCGGAGGCGAAAGCTGCGTGCTCGAGGAGGGCGGCGTCTTCGAACGTGCCGGTGTCAATTTCTCGCATGTGCGCGGCGATCGCCTTCCGCCGTCGGCAAGCGCCAGCCGGCCGCAACTGTCTGGCCGCGGCTTCGAGGTGATGGGCGTGTCGCTGGTTCTGCATCCGCGCAATCCGTACCTGCCCACGGTGCACATGAACGTGCGCCTGTTCGTCGCGGTCGGCGAAGCCGTCGCGCCGGTCTGGTGGTTCGGCGGCGGCATGGACTTGACGCCGTACTACGGCTTCGACGAGGATGCCGTGCACTTTCACCGCGCATGCCGCGATGCACTTTCGCCATTCGGTTCCGATTACCACGCGCGCTTCAAGCGCTGGTGCGACGAGTATTTCTTTCTCAGGCACCGCAACGAGCCGCGCGGCGTCGGCGGCATCTTTTTCGACGATCTGTGCGATCGCAGCTTCGAAGACTGCTTCGCGCTCGCGCGCAGCGTCGGCGACGCATTTCTGCCCGCGTATGAACCGATCGTGGTGCGTCGGCGCGATCATCCCTATGGCGATCGCGAGCGCGACTTCCAGGCCTACCGCCGCGGCCGCTACGTCGAATTCAATCTGGTCTACGATCGCGGAACGCTGTTCGGGCTGCAGTCCAACGGACGCACCGAGGCGATCCTGATGTCGCTGCCGCCGCGCGTGCAGTGGCGCTACGATTGGCGGCCCGCCCCCGGCACCCCGGAGGCGCGGCTCTACACCGATTTCCTCGTCGCCAAGGATTGGCTCGCGTGAGCGCGATGGGCCGGCCCCACACCTCACGCAGTCCCATGATCCGAAGCGCGCAGCGCAAAAACATGCCATGAGCGAGCCTGCCGACGACAGCCATCTGGTTGAAACCAGACTGCGATCCGAGGACGTCTTCGACGGCCGCCTGCTGCACGTGCGCCGCGACACCGTGCGCCTTCCGGACGGCGCCGAGGCCACGCGCGAATTCATCGTGCATCCCGGCGCGGTGATGATCATTGCGCGGCTCGCGGACGGAACGCTGCTGCTCGAGCGGCAGTACCGCTATCCGCTCGACCGCGTGTTCATCGAATTCCCCGCGGGCAAGGTCGATGCGGGCGAGGACCGGCTCGCGGCGGCGATGCGCGAGCTCACCGAGGAAACGGGCTACGTCGCCGCGCGCTGGTCGCACCTTGCGACCATGCATCCGGTCATCAGCTACTCGACCGAGCAGATCGACTTCTACCTGGCCGAAGAACTGGCCCACGTCGGCGCCAAGCTCGACCACGGCGAATTCATCGAGACGTTTTGCGCCAGCCTCGACGAGGCGCTGCGCTGGCTCGACGCCGGGCGGATCACCGATGCCAAGACGATGCTGGGCTTGCTGTTGCTCGACCGCCGGCGCGGGAACTCGCGATTCACCCGGCCGTGAGCGTCGTACGGCGGCGCATCGTCGTGTCGGGGCGCGTGCAGGGCGTCGGCTTTCGCTATGCGCTCGCCGACGAAGCGCGTTCGCGTGGCATCCGCGGGTGGGTGCGCAACCGCCGCGACGGCAGCGTCGAGGCGATGCTCGCCGGCGACGCGGACGCGGTCGACGCGCTGGTGGCGTGGGCGCGCCGCGGTCCGCCGTCGGCGCGGGTGAGTTCGGTCGAGATCGAGGCCGTCCAAGACACCGCGGGCAATTTCGACGACTTCGACGTGGTTGCGACGGTCTAGGGAGCCGCGGGCACGCCGTGATCGGTGACCGCCCAGATATCCTTCCACGCCGCGTAGCTCGCCGCGGTGAGCAGCGGAAAAATCGCGATCAATCCGATGCCGAAGCTCAGTAGGCCGACCAGCACCAGCACCAGCGCCATCGCGCCGAACACGAGCATCGGCATCACGTTGAGCATGAATCCGCGCGCGCTCGTCGCGAAGGCACGGGCGAACGATGCGTTGTCAAGCAGCGCCGCGAAAGGCACGAAGGAGAGCGGCAGCGAGACCAGCGTCCCGACCGCGAAGATGGTGGTCAGCTGGGTGCCGTCGAGCGCCGGGTCGTCGCCACCGGCATCGAGCAGGTTGACGCCGGCGATGCCGTATGCGGTGATCGCTTCCGCGCCGAAAACCAGCAGCGCGGCCACTACGATCGCCGCGATCGCGCCGGGCGCGGCGCCGAACGCGGCGATCGCCATGCGCATCTGCAGCGGCGCGCCGCGATCCACCGCGACCGCGCCGATGATCATTCCGCACTCGATCACCGGCACCACGATCTTCGCGATCGCGACCCCGACGCCGGGCACGAACTGAAGGCCCAGCTCGGCCGCGACCGTGATGAAGCCCAGCGCGCACCAGGTGAACGGTGAACGCTTGAACAGGCGCATCGCCTGTTCGTACCAAGCAAACGCGTGCGCGATGGGGACCGCGCGGGGAACCTGCGCGTCGTTCGCGGTCTCCTCGGGCGCGGGGTCCATGCGCGGCCTTGCCCGCCGCGCTACGCGGTCTCGCCCAGATACGCGGCGCGCACCTTCGGATCCGACAGTAATTCCTTGGCGTTGCCCGACAGCGTGATCTCGCCGCTTTCCATCACGTAACCGCGGTCGCTGACCTCGAGCGCGAGCTTGGCGTTTTGCTCGATGAGCAGAATGGTGACGCCCTCCTTGGCGATCTCGATCACTGTTTCGAACACCTTCTGCACCATCAGCGGCGCCAGCCCCATCGAGGGCTCGTCGAGCAGCAGCAGGCGCGGGCGCGCGAGCATGGCGCGACCCATCGCGAGCATCTGCTGCTCCCCTCCCGAGAGCGTGCCAGCGGTCTGCCTGCGCCGTTCCTGCAGGCGAGGAAACAAGGTGAACACGCGCTCGACGTCGCGGTCGATCTCGTCCTTGTCGGAGCGCGTGTACGCGCCCATGGCGAGATTCTCGTCGATGGTGAGCGCGCCAAACACGCCCCGGCCTTCGGGCACCATCGACAGGCCCTTGCGCACCAGCTCGAAGGCG
>DASXBS010000189.1:0-10121 GCA_036491555.1 Casimicrobiaceae bacterium | reverse complement strand
CCACCGCGCAGGCCTCGCCGGCGGCGACGACGCGTCCGGGCTTGGGCAGCTCGATGAGCACGAGGTCGCCGAGCGCCTTCTGCGCGTGATCGGTGATGCCGACCGCGATCGTGCCGTCGCCCTCGTTGCGAATCCATTCGTGCGTGCTGGTGTACTTGAGTTGGGAAGGCACGTTCATCGGGTTCTCCAGTAGCTCATTCGACGAGGATCTTTCCGTTGCGCACGAACGGCGGCTTGACCACGCGCGCCGGCACGCGCCGGTCGCGAATCTCGACCTGGACGGCGTCGCCGACCGTCACGCTACCGGGCACCCTTGCCAGCGCGATCGACGCACCGAGCGTCGGCGAAAACGTTCCGCTCGTGATCTCGCCCTCACCATGCGCTGTGTGCACCCGCTGATGCGCGCGCAGCACGCCCGACTTGTCGAGCAGACGAAGACCGACCATCTGGCGTCGCGGCGGCGAGGCGAGCGCCGGCTTGCCGACGAACTCGCGCGCGCTCGCTCGGTCGACGGTCCAGGCAAGACCCGACTCCAACGGGTTGACGCGCTCGTCCATGTCCTGGCCGTAGAGATTCATGCCAGCCTCGAGGCGCAGCGTGTCGCGCGCACCGAGTCCGCAGCGGCGCACGCCGGCGGCAGCGAGCGCATTCCACACCTCGGATGCGCGGGTGGAGGGCAGCATGATCTCGAATCCGTCCTCGCCGGTGTAGCCGGTGCGAGCGATGAGCATGCCGTCGTGCTCGGAGGCGGAGAACGGCTTGAGCGCTTCGGTCGCGGCGCGAGTGCCGGGAAGCGCGGTCCAGACGCGTTCGCGCGCCGACGGGCCCTGCACCGCGATCATCGAGAGGTCGCGTCGCGGCAACAGCGACACGCCCGGAAAGCGCTGCGCGACCAAACCGCGCAGCCATGCGAGGTCCTTGTCCGCAGTCCCTGCATTGACGACCAGACGAAAGCGCTCGTCAGTAAAAAAATAGACAATGAGGTCGTCGATGACGCCGCCCTCTTCGTCGAGCATGCACGTGTAGAGGGCCTTCCCCGGGACCCTGAGCTTGTCGACGTCGTTGGCGAGCGCATAGCGCAGGAAAGCGCGAGCGCCGCAGCCGGTCACGTCGACGCCGAGCATGTGCGAGACATCGAACATCCCGGCATCGCGGCGCACGGCATGGTGTTCTTCGATCTGCGAGCCGTAGCTCACCGGCATGTCCCAGCCGCCGAAGTCGACCATTTTCGCGCCGGCGGCGCGATGCTGTGCATTGAGAGGGGTCTGCTTGAGCACGTCGCGTCCCAGGTCGCAAAAAGACAAAGGGCGATCGCCTGCCGGCGTCGCCCCGTCTGTCCTTTTACCTGAGAGATTACGGCGCTCGCGTCACGTCGACGAGAACGCCGGTGCCCCTTCGGTGGGTCACCCTGACCGCGGGTGACCGCTCTCCAGATTGGCTGCTGAAGTCCGCGCAGTCCTTTTGCCTGAGCGATTGCGGGAGTTGCGCCTTCGGCGGCGGTCGGGCCATGCTACGGCGACCACGCTCTCCTGCACGGACCGGCGAAGGTTACCGGCGACCCGCGGCGATGTCAAAGATCACTGCGCGACGCGGCCTCAGACCCACCCTGCTTGAATTCGTCCTGCCGCTTCGCCCGCCAGCGTCGACTCGCGTGCCGTTGATCCCCGCGCCTTGCGCGGGGCCCCCTCGCCGGGTCGCTCGCGACGCTACTTCTTGAGCGTCAGAATCCAGGTCACGAGCTCTTTGATGTCGGCCTCGGGGACCTGCGCGTTGGGCGGCATGGGAATTTGCCCCCAGACGCCGACCCCGCCCTTTTTAACCTTGTCGGTGAGCTTGGCGAGCGCGTCCTTGTCACCCTTGTACTTGGCGGCGACGTCGACATACGCCGGTCCGATGACCTTCTTGTCGATGCTGTGGCAGGCGGCGCAGCCATCTTTTTTCATCATGGCGTCCGCGCTGGTGTTATCGAGCGCGGCGTGGGCGGTGCCGGCTGCGAGCAGCGCAGCGGCGAGAAGCATCGATTCGCGTTTCATTGGCTCTCCGAACGGGAAATGTAAGCGGCGCCATCGTACCGCAAGGGCGATGGGTGCGCCATCGCGGGCGACGCGGGCGCGAGCCGCGCCCGCGCAACCAGCGTGTCAGTTGACGGTTTCCTCGAACGCAACGCGCTCGAAGTCGGCACCGCGCTGCACCAGCCGCGTCAGACGAAAACGCCGTTCCGGCCCCGACGCGAGCGAGCGCACGACCCGTCCGGCGCTGAACGTGCGCGGAGGAACGATGAGACTTGCCTTGTCGTCTGGCGTTACGCCGAGCAGGATGACCGGAAACGGCGCCTCCTCGACCAGCATGGTGGTCAGCGCGCGAACGGCGGTCGCCGTCGGCGCACCGCCCCAAAGCTTGAGCGTCACCGCGAGGTCGCCGCGCGGATCGAGCGCGACGCGGGTGACGTGACCACAGCGTACGCGCTCGTCATCGCGCACCAGCACCAGCTGATCGAGGTGCCAGCGATGCTGGCCTGAGGCGTTGCGCCGCACCGTGGCGGTCGACCAGTCGTAGGTGCCGTTCCAGCGCTCCCACGCCCACGTCTTTTCGGCGTCTTCCTTGTTGCGATCGTAGTCGGTCAATGCGCCCAGCGTGGCGAGGTGCTGCGTGTTCTGATATGACGCGCGGCCCAGCATGTCCTGGCCGTTGAAGGTGCGTCCGGCCACGCGAAAATACGCAGCGCCGAGGCCGCCCACGCACAACTCGAGTCCCGCGTTTGTCTCGCTGGCGCCGCGCCGCGGCGGGCCGGCATACCATCGCTGATCCAGATGGGTGAGCAGCGTCGTGCTGGCTTCCACCGAAACGTCGTGTCCCAGCTGAAGCTCGGCCGGATTGGCTCCGCTGGACAGGCGTTTGAGTCGGCCGCGCACGCTGGTTGCGAGCTTCGCGGGATAGCCGAAGCGCGTGCCTTCGCCGGGGTGTCGTGGACCGACCGTGGCCAGCGTCGCGCCAACCGGCGCATCGAGGTCGATCGCGATCACCGGACCTTCGGTCTCGCGCTGTTGCGTGTACGGGAAGACCTTGCGCGCCCACATCGACAGCCAGCGGTCGGTGAGCTCGATCTGTCGGACCGACATCGCGCACGGATCGGCCAGGTCGAGCAGCAGCGCGTGACAGTACGTCGAGTAGCACGACACGCCGATGGCATTGGGCATCAACTCATCGGTCACCGCGGTCACCGCGCATTCGAGGATCTCCGCAAGCCGATAGTAGGCGTGCAGCTCCTGCCAGATCGCCGGCGCGGGCAGGTGCCGCGCGAGGCCATGCACGACGATGAGCTGCTTGCCCACCCACAACCCGCGCTGCAGCACCTTGGCCTTTACGCCCTGAAGATCGGGATCGTTTTCCAGCAGCGGCTTGAGGCAGGAGGAGTACTGGCTCCACAGGCCTTGCCAAAGTGCCAGCGCCTGTACGAATGCCTCGCGCTCGCGCTCGGCCGCCGGCTGCGGTTTGCCCGCGTAGCGGCGCGCCAGCTCGGTGTGCAGGAAGGTGACCGGCTCGCGCATCACCTCGGCGATGCGCGCGCGTTCGCGCGGAGCGACGTCGGCCTCCGACAAGCGTCTTAGCTGGTTGAGGATCGCCTCGAAGTGATGCGGGATGTTGGTCAGCGGCAGCGCGCGCACCCAGGCGGCGCAGCCGTCGGCATCGACGAACGCGAGTGCCGAGGTGCCTGGCTCGGTCTGCGTTTGCGTGAGCGTGAATTCGTTGGTCGCCATGGCGCTGCCTCGTCGGAGGCTCGCAAGCGCTGGGCGCGCCTCTCGCGCTGGACTATGGTTATAGCATAACTGTCGGGGCTGTCCGCCACCCGTCCGGTCGGCGGGCGCCGTTGGCCGGACAGGCGGCAACGTTGTCGCGCGAACGTGAATATTCCGCATCCAGGCTGTGCAATACAACGATGCGCGGTGCGCACGTAATGCGCACAATCGCTTCCATGGACGCAGAAGCCGCGTTCAAAGAGGTGAGGAAATCATGGAAAGATGTTTCGACCTGCGAGCCACACAGCGAGCCCGATCCGGACGTCCGCGCTGGATCCGGGGCATGACGCTGCCCACGGACACCGACCACGTTTCGTCGCGCGGTCAAAAGCCTTCGTTCGACTTTGGTCCCGCTGCGTCGTCCCCGTTGCCTCCACCCCGCGCTGCGCGCACGCCGCGCAGTCGCGGGATTTTTTTGGAGCCTTCGCAGCCGCCGGCGCCCAAGCGAGGCCCGGGAAAGACCCGCTTTTCGATCATCGCGCTGGCCGTCGCCGTGGTCGCGATCACTTCGGCGCTCATTCTCGGCGCGCCGTCGGCGATGCAACGTGCGGCGATGTCGCACAACCCCGGGCCGGCCATCGTCGGCGCGGCGTCGGTGGCACCGGCGTTCGTCAGTCCGACACGGACGCAGCAGTAAGCTTCTGATCGAAGCGGCGCTCGCGGCGCGTGCTCAGACGAGCACGCGCTCGATGCCGCCGCGATTGGCGCGCTCGACGTAGCGGGGAAGCCAATCCTCGCCGAGTAGTTTGCGCGCGATCTCCACCACGATGTAATCCGCCGTCGTTCCCGCGTCGACGTCGAAGCGCGACAGACCCTGCAGGCACGACGGGCACGACGTCAGGACCTTGGTCTCACCATCAAAGCCGTCGCTGCGCAGACGCACCGCGCCGGCGCGCATTTCCTCTTCCTTGCGAAACCGCACCTGCGTCGAGACGTCCGGACGAGTGGTCGCCAATGTGCCGGATTCTCCGCAGCAACGCGCATTCGGGGCGACTTCAGTGCCCATGAGTGTGTTCACGACCTCCTGCGGCCTGTAGGTCTTCATCGGGGTGTGGCAGGGGTCGTGGTACATATAGCGCACGCCCTCGACGCCCTCCAGCCGCACGCCTTTTTCCAGCAGGTACTCGTGGATGTCGAGTAGCCTGCATCCGGGAAAGATCTTGTCGAATTCGTATTTCTGCAGCTGGTCCATGCACGTTCCGCAGGATACGATCACCGTCTTGATGTCGAGGTAGTTGAGCGTGTTGGCGACGCGGTGGAACAGCACGCGGTTGTCGGTGATGATCTTCTGGCCGCGGTCGCGATTGCCCGCCGCGGTTTGCGGATACCCGCAACACAGGTATCCGGGCGGCAGCACGCATTGCGCGCCGACATGGTAGAGCATCGCCTGGGTCGCGAGACCGACCTGGGAGAACAGCCTTTCCGATCCGCATCCCGGAAAATAGAACACCGCGTCGGCGTCCTCGGAGGGCTGCGCCGGATCGCGGATGATCGGCACGACGGCTGGGTCCTCGATGTCGAGCAGCGCACGCGCGGTGCGCTTGGGCAGCCCGCCCGGCATCGGCTTGTTGATGAAGTGCAGTACCTGCGACTTCAGAGGCGATACGCCCACCGTCGACGGCGGCCGTTGCGTCTGTCGTTGCGCCGGCCCGAGTCGCCGCGCCAGCAGCGAGCCCAGGCGCTGGGCCGCGTACCCCCAGCGTATCATCAGCGTGCGCGCGAACTTGATCGTGGCCGGCGCCTTCGCATCCAGAAAGAACATCGCCGCGGCGGTGCCGATGTTGAACTTGCGGTGGCCCTGTTCGCGAAGCAGGTTGCGCATCGCCACCGACACGTCGCCGAAATCGATGTCGACCGGACAAGGATTGGCGCATTTGTGGCAGATGGTGCAATGGTCGGCGACGTCTGAGAACTCGTCGAAGTGACGGAGGCTCACGCCGCGGCGCGTCTGCTCCTCGTAGAGAAAGGCCTCGATCAGCAGCGACGTCGCGAGGATCTTGTTGCGCGGACTGTAGAGAAGATTCGCACGCGGAACGTGTGTGGCGCACACCGGCTTGCACTTGCCGCAGCGCAGGCAGTCCTTGATCGAGTCGGCGATGCTGCCGACCTCGGACTGCTCGAGGATCAGGCTCTCCGCACCGAGCAGGTTGAAGCTGGGCGTGTACGCGCGCTCAAGGCCGGCTCCGGGCAGCAGCTTGCCGCGATTGAAGCGGCCTTCGGGATCGACCCTGCGCTTGTACGCGACGAACGGCGCGAGCTCGTCGGGGGTCAGGTATTCGAGCTTGGTGATGCCGATGCCGTGCTCGCCTGAGATCACGCCGCCGAGGCTGCGTGCCAGCGCCATGATGCGCGCGACCGAGGCATGCGCGCTTTGCAGCATCGCGTAGTCGTCCGAGTTGACGGGAATGTTGGTGTGAACGTTCCCGTCGCCGGCGTGCATGTGCAGCGCGACGAACACGCGCGAGCGCAGGATGCGCTTGTGGACGTCGACGAGAAGCTTGCGCACCGGCGCGAACGCGAGCCCGTCGAAGATTTCCTCGAGCGGCGCCTTGATCTCGACTTTCCATGACGCTCGCAGCGAATGATCCTGCAGGGCACGAAACGTGTCATCGAGACAGTTGGCCAGATCCTGCCAGCGCGCGCGCACGGTGGCGACGAGCGCCTGCGCTTCCTCGACGCGCGCGCCCAGCGCGTCCTCGGGCGGACGCTCTTCCTCGTGCGCGAGCCACAGCGAAGGCGCGAACGGCTCGGCCAGCGCCGCGCACAGCGCATCGCAGAGGACGATCTTGTTGGCGATCGAGAGCTCGATGTTGATGCGCTCGATGCCGTCGGTGTAGTCACCCAGCCGCTCGAGCGGGATCACCACGTCTTCGTTGATCTTGAACGCGTTGGTATGCGTGGCGATCGCAGCGGTGCGCGCGCGGTCGAGCCAGAACTTGCGGCGCGCTTCCGGCGACGCCGCGACGAAGCCTTCGCCGCCGCGCGCGTTGCACAGGCGCACCACCTCGGACGCGGCCCGCGCAACGGCGTCCACATCGTCGCCGACGATGTCGCCGATCAGGACCATTTTCGGCCGGCCGTGACGCTTGGCCTTGGTGGCGTAGCCGACGGCCTTCACGTAGCGCTCATCGAGGTGCTCCAGTCCTGCGAGCTGCGCGCCGCCCGGCTGGGTGTCCAGATAGCGCTTGATCTCGACGATCGCCGGCGTGGAATCGCGCACCTGGCCGAAGAATTCCATGCACACGGTTCGCATCGCCGGCGGCATGCGATGGAGTATGAAGCGCGCGGACGTGATGATTCCATCGCAGCCTTCCTTCTGCACGCCGGGAAGCCCCGCGAGAAACTTGTCGGTGACGTCCTTGCCCAGGCCGGTCTTGCGCAGCGCTGCGCCCGCGACCGAGATCGTCTCGCGCCTTTGCAGGGGCCCGAACCCGCCCTTGGTGTCGACCGCGAAATACACGAGCTCGAAACTGACTTCCGCAGCGTCGTGGATCTTGCCGAGGTTGTGATTCAGGCGGATGACTTCCAGCCATTCGCCCGCCGGAGTGACCATGCGCCACGATGCAAGGTTGTCGAGCGCGGTGCCCCAAAGCACCGCCTTCTTGCCGCCAGCGTTCATCGCTACGTTGCCCCCGATGCAAGACGCGTCCGCAGATGTCGGGTCGACCGCGAAGACCAGCCCGGCGGCCTCGGCTGCTTCCATCACGCGCTTGGTCACTACGCCGGCGCCGCAATCGATCGTGGGCGTTGTCGCGCTGTGGCCTGCGAGCACAAGACGATCGACGGTCGACAGGCGCTCGAGCTTTTCGGTGTTGATCACCGCGCAGCGCCCGTCCAGCGGGATGGCGCCGCCGGTGTAGCCCGTGCCGCCTCCGCGCGGGATGATGGTGAGCCCGAGCTCGATGCACGCGCTCACCAGTCCTGGAACCTCGGATTCGCCATCCGGATAGAGAACCACGAAAGGATATTCGACGCGCCAGTCGGTCGCGTCGGTGACGTGGGACACGCGAGCGAGACCGTCAAAGCCGACGTTGTCGCGCCGCGTCCAGCGCGCGAACGTGCGCAGCGCACGCTGGCGCAGTTCCGCAGTGTCCTGGAAGCTTTGGGCGAACGCGTCGATCGCGGCGTGCGCTGCGTCGAGCAGGCGTCCGACTTTTGGATCGGGCGTGCCGTCAGCGCCGGCGTTGCGGCGCTTCTCGATTTCTCCGAGACGATGACGCAGCGCGTCGACCAGCATCGCGCGCCGGCGGCCGTTGTCGAGCAGGTCATCCTGCAGATACGGATTGCGCTGAACGACCCAGATGTCTCCGAGCACCTCGAAGAGCATGCGTGCCGACCGCCCGGTTCGGCGCTGTCCGCGCAGTGATTCCAGCAACCGCCACGTCTCGTCACCGAGCAGGCGAATGACGATTTCGCGATCGGAAAACGACGTGTAGTTGTAGGGAATCTCGCGAAGGCGCGGCGTCGCCGAAGCAACGTCCGCACTGTCGACGCCGGCATCGGTGATCGCGTCCATGGCGATGCCATTTTACCGCATCGCAACATCGCACTTCGATGCTATTGCCGGGGCGTTCTCTCGTTGCGCTGGGGTGCAGTTTCGAAATTGCTGCGAAAGGGATTGATATCGATGCCGCCGCGTCGCAGGAATCGCGCATACACCGTCAACTGGTCGGGCCTGCAATGCAGCGCGATGTCGACGAACATGCGCTCGACGCACGCCTCATGGAACGCCGCGTGTTCGCGGTACGAGACGAAATAGCGCAGCAGCGCGTCGCGGTCGATACGCGGTCCGCGATAGCGCACCATCACATCCGCGTAATCCGGTTGTCCGGTCACCGGGCAGTTGGAGCGGAACAACGCCGTGCGCAACGTCTCGTCGGCCAGCGTGCCGACTCGCCCGAGTAACGCGGGGTCGGGCCGATAGCGGTCCATGGCGATTTTCGAGACGTCGATCGACTCGCCCGCGAGCTCCGCCACGCGCACACCCGGCGACGCCGGATGAAGGGTCACTCCTACCGGGGCGCCGCAGGTCCGCTCGAGATCGGTGCGCAGCGTCGATACGAGCTCGTCGCTGGCGATACGCTCCTGCGCGAACGATCCCAGATAGAGCTTGAGCGATTTGGATTCGACCATCGCCGGCGAGTCTGCGCCGACCCGGAACTCGCCGATGGCCGTCTGCGGCTTGCCATCGGGATCGAGCCACGTCAGTTCAAACGCGGTCCAGAGATCGACGCCAGTGAACGGCAAGCCGGGGCCCGACAGATAGGTGCGCTGCTCGCCGCGGTCGACCGCGAACAGTACTGAAGCATCGTAGTGCTCCGGATATCCCGTTGCGTGTCCGAGGGGAGAACGGTCAGACGTCATGGCCCCCGCCAATGAGCGCCGCATCCGCCAGTCGAGCCGCTCCAGCGCCGGCTCACCGGCGCCGCGGCGAGCATGCGAACGCGCGGCTGATTCTATCGTGCCCAGGCTCTAAGTTCGATCCAGGCGGCGGTAACTAATCGCTTCGGCAACCTGGGCGGCACTGGTGGCGTCCGCGCCAGCCAGGTCGGCGATCGTTCTCGCCACCTTGAGGATGCGGTGGTACGCGCGCCCCGACAGCGAAAACCGCGCGAATGCGGCCTTGAGCAGCGTCGCCCCCGGCGCATCGGGCGCGCAGTGCATGTCGACCTCCTTGGACTCGAGCCACGCGTTGGGCTTGCTTTGACGCGCGCGCCGGCGCCCCAGAGCGCGCGCAACGCGCACCGCCACGACCGCGCTCGTTTCGGATGACTCGACCTCGCCGTCACGCACACTCGGCGCCGACACCACCAGCGCGTCGGCGCCGAGCGCAGGAACTTCGATCTGCAGGTCGATGCGATCGAGCAGTGGACCGGAGATGCGGGCGCGGTAGCGCGCGATCTGATCAGGCGTGCAGTGACACTTGCCGCTGCTGTGCCCGAGATAGCCGCAGGGGCACGGATTCATCGCAGCGACGAATTGAAATCGCGATGGGAACACCGCCTGCCGCGCCGCACGCGAAATGTGAATTTCTCCCGACTCGAGCGGTTCGCGCAGCACCTCGAGCACACGGCGATCCCACTCGGGAAGCTCGTCGAGAAACAGCACTCCGTGATGCGCGAGCGAAATCTCGCCGGGACGCGGATCGCTGCCGCCACCCGCCAGGCGACCGCGGAGGCGGTATGGTGAGGCGCGCGATAGGGACGGCAGCGCCATTGCGCCGGGCGAAAGGCGTTGGTGAGCGAATGAATCGCGGCGCTTATCGGGGCCTCGTCCTCGTCGGGTAATCGCTGCGCCAGCCTCGACTTGCCCGTCCCAGGCGGG
>DASXBS010000188.1:0-6934 GCA_036491555.1 Casimicrobiaceae bacterium | reverse complement strand
GCGACTGATCGACGCGCTGCCACCCACCGCGCGCGACGCTGCAGGTGCGGCGTGGCGAGACTACGGCGAAGTCATCGTCGTCGACACGCGCGAGGAAATGGCGCAGGTCTCCGATCGCTACGCGCCCGAGCATCTCGAAGTGCATGCGCGCGATCTCGACTGGTGGCTCAAGCGGCTGACCTGTTACGGTTCGCTGTTTCTCGGCGAGGAAACCACCGTCGCGTTCGGCGACAAGGCGTCGGGGCCGAATCACATCCTGCCCACCAAGGGCGCCGCGCGTTACTCGGGCGGATTGTCGGTGCACAAGTTTCTCAAGACCGTCACCTGGCAGCGCATGACGCGCGAGGCCAGCCGTGACATTGCCCAGGTCAGCGCCCGCATTTCACGGCTCGAAGGCATGGAAGCCCACGCGCGCACCGCCGACGATCGGCTCGAGAAGTATTTTCCCGGCGAGCGATTCGATCGCGGCTCGCCGGTCATGGCCTGATTGCTCATGTCGCTGTCCGCGCTGTTCAGTCTTTCGGGGCGCGTCGCGGCGGTGACCGGGGCGAGCTCGGGGATCGGCAAGACGATCGCCCTCGCCCTTGCCGACGCCGGCGCGGCGGTCGTGCTGATCGCGCGCCGCGAAAATGAGCTCGAAGCCGCACGCGGCGAAATCGAGCGCTCCGGCGGACGCGCCGCCGTGCTGCCCTGCGATCTCTCCGATCGCGCCGCGCTGCGCGCTTGCGCGTCGCGTGCGACGGAATCCTTCGGCGCGCCGGACATCCTCGTGTCGGCGGCCGGCATGAATGTGCGCAAGCCGATGCTCGATGTGACCGAGCAGGATTGGGACGCGACGTTCGCCCTGAATCTGGATGCGCCGTTCTTCCTCGCGCAATACCTCGCACCGGCGATGATCGAGCGTCGTTGGGGACGTATCATCAACATTGCTTCGCTGCAGACGGTGCGCGCTTTCGCAGATTCCGCTGCTTACGGCGCCACCAAGAGTGCCGTCGCGCAGTTGACGCGTGCGCAGGCGCAGGCGTGGTCGCGCGATGGCGTGAACGCCAACGCGATCGCGCCCGGCTTCTTCGCTACGGCGCTGACCGCGCCGGTGGCCGGAGATCCCGCACGCTGGTCACAGATGGCAGCGCGCACGTTCATCGGTCGCAACGGCGAGTTGCGCGATCTGCGCGGCGTGGCCGTGTTCCTCGCGTCGCCTGCGTCTGATTACATCACCGGGCAGACGATTTTCGTCGACGGTGGTTTTACTGCCGGATGACGCGATGAAGGCACTCGTCTATACCGGCCCCAATGAAATGACGTATCGGGACGAAGCGCGGCCCGCGCCGGCGCCAGGCGAGGTGCTGATTCGTGTCGATGCGGTCGGCATATGCGGATCGGACATGCATGCTTACCACGGCCGCGATCCGAGACGGGTGCCGCCGCTGATCCTCGGCCACGAGCTTGCCGGCGAAATTCTTTCGGGACCGGGAGCAGGGCGGCAGGTCACGGTCAACCCGCTGATCACCTGCGGTCATTGCGAGTTCTGCGTCCAGGGCCGCAACAACCTCTGCGCGAATCGGACGATGATCGGCATGACGCGCGCCGGCGCCTTCGCCGAGTACGTGACGACAGCGGCCGCCAGCGTGATCGATCTCCCGAACGGCATGTCATCGCGCGCGGCGGCGCTGACGGAGCCCGCTGCCACGGCGCTGCACGCGATCAACGCAGCGACGCGAGTCCTGACGCGGCCGCTTCCGGAGTGTTCCGTGCTGGTCATCGGCGCGGGCGCGATCGGCTTGCTCGCTTCGCTGTTGCTGCGAAGCTATGGCTGCCGGCATCTCCGGCTTGCGGAGACCAATCAGTTGCGCCGTGCGGCGGCGGAAAACGCCGGCGGCTTTGCTACTTGTGATCCAGCCCATGGGGAAGCAGCGCCCGAAGGCAGCATCGACCTCGTCATCGACGCGGTCGGCGCGCGCGCGACGCGCAACGCAGCGCTCGTCGCCGTCAAGCCGGGCGGCGTCGTGCTACACATCGGGCTTGCCGACTGGGCCTCGGAAATCGACATGCGCAAGCTCACCCTCGGCGAAATCTCCCTCATTGGTACCTACACGTACTCGACCGCCGATCTGCGCGCGGCCGTACGCGCGCTGGACGAGGGTGCGTTCGGCGATCTTGCCTGGGTGGAAGAGCGCTCGCTCGCCGAGGGTGCGCAGGCGTTTCGCGATCTCGACCAGGGCCGTGCTGCCGCCGCCAAGATCGTGTTGCGCCCGCGATGAGCAACATCGTCTTCAAGCACGTCACCCGGACATTTCGTCGCGACGGCAGGGAGTTGCCGGCACTCGACGACGTCAGCTTCGAAGTTCGCGAGAAGGAGTTCGTCGCCATTGTCGGTCCCTCGGGTTGCGGCAAGACCACCTGCCTGCGCATGGCGGCGGGGCTGGACTTCCCCACCACGGGCTCGCTCACGGTGGGAAGCAAGCGCGTCACCGGTCCGGGACCCGATCGATCCGTCGTGTTCCAGCAGTTCGCGTTGTTCCCTTGGAAAACCGTGGTCCAGAATATCGATTTCGGCTTGCGCGCCTCGGGCATCGCTGCCGACGAGCGCCGGTCGCGCATCGAGCGCTACGTGAACCTGATGGGCCTGCAGGGATACGAATCCGCATTTCCGCACCAGCTCTCGGGCGGCATGCAGCAGCGCGTCGCTATCGCACGCAGCTACGTGCTCGACCCTGAGGTGTTGCTGATGGACGAGCCGTTTGGCGCGCTCGACGCGCAGACGCGGGTGGTCATGCAGGAAGAACTGACCAAGATTTCCCGGGTGAACCCGCGCACGGTGCTGTTCATCACGCACTCGGTCGAGGAGGCGGTATATCTTGCCGACCGGGTCGTGGTGATGACGCGCCGGCCGGGCCGCATCGCCGAGATCGTGGATACCGCGTCGGTACGCGAGGCTGAAGGCTGGGACCGTCACGAGCGCATCGAGGACGTGATGGACGAAGCGTCGTTTGTCAATTTGCGAACTCGCATCTGGCGCCTGTTGCGCGAGCAGCAGGCGCCGAACGAGCACTAACCACCGGAGGAGGGCAATGATGAGAACAATACGAAAGCTGCTGAGTGCAACCGCGTTCGCGGCGGCTGCGACGATGGCGCAGGCGCAGGTCACCGAAATCAAGGTGAGCTATCAGCCCGCGCTGTACTGGGCGCTGCCGTTCTACGTCGCCACCGAGAAAGGCTGGTGGGCGGAGCTCGGTCTCAATCCGACATTCAGCACGTTTCCCGCGGGCGTTCCGCAGATCGCGGCGTCGGCGTCGAAATCCTGGGATGTCGGTGGCACGGGCTCGGTCCCGGCCGTGCTGGGCGCCGTGCGTTACAACCTTGTCACCATCGGCCTGACCAACGATGAATCCGCCGGGAACGCACTGGTCGCCACCGGGGCCAAGGCCGACGGTTTCATGAAGAACCCGCAGTCGATCAAGGGTCAGTCCATCGTGCTCACGGCGAATTCGACGGGCGACTACGCCGTGCAGTCGTGTCTGGCCAAATGGGGCCTGAAGAAAGCCGACGTGAGCATCAAGAGCATGGGGCAGGCGGAGATCATCTCGGCGATGTCCTCCAATAATGCCGACTTGGGGGGACTGTGGGCGCCCAATATCTACACGATGGAGGAAAAGGCCGGCGCCAAGGTGATCTGCTCGGGAAAGGAGACGGGAACCGTTATACCGGGGGCGCTCGTCGTGCGCGCCGATTACGCAAAGGAGCAACCGCAGAACGTCGCCAAGTTTCTCGCGATCTATCTGCGCACGTGGAAATGGATGAATGCGCACCGCAGCGAGGCCATCGCGATGATGAAGAAATTCTATGATCTGGGCGGCGTATCGATCTCGGAAGCGTCGATGAACAAGGAGTTCGACACTCGTCCGACGTTCGATCTCGCGCAACATCTGAAGATCATGGACCGCGCCGGAGGCCGCTCGGACGTCGACAAGTGGATGACCCAGATCGCCGAGTTCATGAAGGGTACCGGCGCGATCGCCGACGTGCCGCCGGCGTCGCAATACATCAGCGAGGAATTCATGCGCATGGTCGACCGCGATCCGAAGCTCAAGGAGTTCGCCAACCGTACCCATTGAAGCGGCGCAATCGATGCGCAACGGAAGATCGCCCGCATTTCGGTTTGGCGTCGGCGCGACGACATTCGCGGCGCTCGCCGTCGGCTGGTATATCGCCACGACGGCGACGCACTTTCTGCCGCAGGTGTACTTTCCGATGCCCGCGGAGGTCGGTCAGGCGTTTCGGCAAATCGCGATCCGGGGTTACGCCGACGGCAAGCTCTATCAGCACTTCCTGCACAGTTGCTGGCTCGTGCTGATGGGCTTCACGGCGGCGGTCAGCATCGGCATCCCGCTCGGCATGCTCATGGGCTGGAGCCGGCGCGCCGAGGCGCTCGTCAATCCCGCGTTTCTCCTGTTGCGGCCGATTCCCCCGCTGGCGTGGATCCCGCTGGCCATCGTGTGGCTCGGGCTCGGCGATGCGGCCAAGGTACTGGTGATCTGGTTCGCTGCATTCGTTCCCGCGGTGATCAACAGCTACGCCGGCGTGCGCGCGATCGAGCCGCACCTGATCGAGGCGGCGCGCTCGCTCGGTATCGGCCGGACCATGCTGGTGCGCGAAGTGCTCTTTCCAGGCGCGCTGCCGCTGATATTCACCGGTCTTCGCCTGTCGCTGCAAGCTTGCTGGACGACGCTCGTCGCCGCTGAACTGATCGGTGCGATCGTCGGCCTGGGCCACGTACTCTACCAAGCAGGCCTCGATCTGTTTCCAGCGATGATCGTCGTCGGCATGATGGGTGTCGCGGTTGCGGGTGGCCTGATGACGCTTGCGCTCGGTTGGCTCGAGGCGCGCTCGATGCCGTGGCGGGCGCGTTGAGCATGCAGAATTCGCTGACGCGGCGCGAGTTCGTCGTCCTCAGCGTCCTCGGGCTTCTCGGGTTCTTCGGCCTGTGGACTCTCGCAGTGCTCCTCGGGCTCGCGCCCGCGCAGTTCCTGCCGCCGCCTTGGGCGGTGGCGGCGAAGTTCGTCGATCTCACGCGGGAGCCGTTCGTGGGCTTCACTCTGCAGCAACATCTGCTGTCCTCGTTCCTGCGCTTCGGCATGGGCTTCGGCTTGGGCGTCCTCGTCGGCGTGCCTCTGGGGCTCGCCCTCGGCTGGTTCCGCTGGCTGGACGTCGTCGTGTCGCCGCTGTTCGACGCGCTGCGCTTCGTCGCACCCATCGCCTGGGTGCCATTCGCGGCGCTCTGGTTCGGCACCGGCATCGGCGGGCCGGTTCTGGTGATTTTCGCCGGCGCCTTTCCGCCTTGCGTGATCAACGCCTACCGGGGAGCGCGCTTCGTCGATCCGCTCCACGTCGAGGCGGCGCAGACTCTTGGGGCAAATCATTGGCAGATCATCAGCGAAGTGCTGCTGCCCGCGTCGGTGCCGTCGATCGTCGCCGGATTGCGCGTGAGCGCGGGCCTCGCCTGGCAGTCGCTGGTCGGCGCCGAGCTGATCATGGCCTCCAGCGGCATCGGCTATCTGCTGGTCAAGGGCCAGGCCGCCATCAGCACGTCGATCGTGATGTCCGGCATGATCGCCATCGGGATAATCGGCTTTGCCATCGACACGTTGCTGCAGCAACTCGAGTCGCACATCCGTCGCCGGCGGGGTCGCGCCTGAGGTGGTCGTGATTCGG
Source organism: Casimicrobiaceae bacterium (assembly GCA_036491555.1). GTDB lineage: Bacteria > Pseudomonadota > Gammaproteobacteria > Burkholderiales > Casimicrobiaceae > PALSA-1003. The sequence continues at coordinate 1,222 of DASXBS010000188.1, read as the reverse complement.
AACCGCGGAGGGCTTTTGAAGTGAGCCGTGTCGCGATTCGCACCCTGCACGCGCGCGAGATCCTCGATTCGCGTGGACGGCCAACGGTCGAAGTCGATGCGATCCTCGATGACGACAGCTTCGGTCGCGCCAGCGTGCCCTCGGGCGCGTCCACCGGCGTCGCCGAAGCCCACGAATTGCGCGACGGCGATCCCGCGCGCTATGCCGGGCTCGGCGTGACCAGGGCGGTCGCCAACGTCAATGGCGAGATCGCACGCGCGCTGCGCGATGTGGATGCCGGCGATCAGCGCCGTCTCGACAATCGGTTGCGCGAGCTCGACGGCACGGAGCAATTGACGCGTCTGGGCGCCAACGCAACGCTTGGCGTGTCCCTGGCAGTCTGTCGCGCCGTCGCCGCGTCGCGACGTCAGGCTCTCTACCAGCGCATCGGGGAGCTCGCCGGGGTGCCGCCGATGCTGCCGTTGCCGATGACCAACATCTTCAGCGGCGGCCTGCACGCCGGTTGCGGCATGGACGTGCAGGACTTCCTCGCGGTGCCGATGCGCGCGACGTCGATTGGCGAGGCCATCCACCTGATCGCCAGAGTGCGCTCGGCTGCGACCGAGGTTTCACGTGCGCGTGGCCTGCCGACGCTGCTCGCCGACGAGGGTGGCTTGAGTCCCGGTTGCGAATCCAGTCGTGCGGCTTTGCAGCTCATGGTCGAGTCGATCGAGCGCGCGGGTTTGCGCGCGGGCGACGATTTCTGCATTGCCATCGACGTCGCCGCCAGTACGCTCGAGGGTGCCGACGGACGCTACCGACTGGCGCGCGAAAACCGCGAATTGAGCGGCGAGGCGATGATCGACATGATCGTAGCGTGGGTGCGCGAGTTTCCGGTGGTGTCGGTCGAGGACGGCCTAGGCGAAGAGGACTGGGCGGGGTGGCGATCGCTCACCGAACGGCTTGGCGGCAAGGTGCAGCTGGTGGGTGACGATCTTTTCGCCACCAACCCGCAGCGGCTGGCGCACGGCATCGAGCAGGGGGTCGGCAACGGCGTGCTGGTGAAGGCGAACCAGAACGGCACCCTGACCGGTACGCTCGATGTGATCGCACAGGCCAGGACCGCAGGCTACGCGACCATCGTGTCGGCGCGGTCGGGCGAAACAGAGGATGCGTTCATGTCCGATATCGCCGTCGGCGGGGCCGCGGGGCAGATCAAGATCGGTTCGCTGCGCACGTCGAG
>DASXBS010000187.1:0-40455 GCA_036491555.1 Casimicrobiaceae bacterium | reverse complement strand
GAAACGAATATGTCGGGCCAGCCATCGTTATCGAAATCGAAAAACCAGCAGGTGAAACTCTTGAGCGGTTCACTGACGCCTGCTTGCGCGGTCACCTCGACAAATTTCGGAATCCCACTGGCGTCTGCTCCGAGGTTGCGGAACAGATGGTTACCTCCACCCCAGGTCGTGACAAACAGATCCGGCCAGCCGTCATTGTCGAAGTCGGCCCAGGCGGACCCCTTGACGAATCCTTCGAGGTGAATCCCGGTCTGGGCGCCCACTTCGCGAAAGGTGCCGTCACCGTTATTGAGATAGAACTCGAAGTTCTTCGTGTCGGCGGGCCATGCGATGTGCGTTCGATCGATTTCGTGGCCGACGAAGAGGTCAAGCCGGCCGTCGTTATTGGCGTCGGCCCACGCCGCGGTGTGCGTCGGGTAGAGGTACAGTAGCCCTGCGTCAGCCGTAACGTCGGTAAAGGTTCCATTGCAGTTGTTGCGCAGCAGCGATGGCGGCCACTTACCCTTGTCGTGGAGCCAGGCTCCACGCAGGACGAGAACGTCGATACAACCATCGTTGTTGTAGTCGGCCTGAATGATGTTGAGACCACCCACGACGCCCTTCAGGCCGGCCTGCTCGGTCATCCGGGTGAATGTCCCGTCGCCATTGTTGTGAAAATATTCCAGCTGGTCACCGATGCCCATGTGCGAAATCATCAGATCCAAGTGGCCGTCGTTGTCGAAGTCCTCGAGAATGACTCCGCCGGCGGCTCCGAACTCGTTGATGCCACGCGTCACAGCGACGTCACGAAACTGACCGATGTCAAAGTCGGATTTGAAAGTGCTCGGTGCGATCAGCCAGGCTTTGGGGACCCGGTCCGGATACTGACCCAGCGTCATGTAGGCGATGTTCAGCAGCCAGCGGTAGACGAGGACGTTGTCGGGGTTCGTATGCGGATCCGCGAGTAATTCGGTGTAAAGCCGCGCCGCCTCCGTGGCACCGAGCTGTTGTTTGTGGATCCCCTCGCCCTGGACAGGAAAAAGGCACGAGTCGGAGTTGTGGTTCCACGTGCAGTTCTGCGTTTCGCCCATCCGGAAATACGCAAAGGCCATGTCCGCTTTGACGATCTCGCCGACTTCGGCGGGCAGAGTTCTTCCCACCTCACGCTGCAGATCCTCCAACGTCGATATCGCCGCTTCACTGGCGCTGGCGTTGACGTAGCGTTGGGCGAGCTCGCGTTTGAGCTCAAAGCGCTTGAGCGGATCCCTTTCGTTCTTGATCAGCTTTAGGACGTCGGAGATCTTCTCCTGCGGCTTGTCCCATTCGTTGTCCCACGGACCCTCGTTCGCGACGAAGTCGGCCAGCATCGCGACCATGTCAATGTGATGATGCGGCCAAAAGTAATACACGAGCGAGGTGGCCATCACGAGCACGAGGCTTAGGACAGCGATTGTGCGAGCAGCGATCTTCATTCGTATTGGGTCCCAGAATTCGCCGCCGAGTGGCCGTCAATCTTGAACTTGCCGCCAGCGATTGATTCTCCGATGCCAATGGGAATGTGGCAAGAAGTGTTGGGATCGCATTTGCGCACTCGACATTGTCTAGTTGGCACCGAGACGGCCTGTGGCGAGAATGGTACTTCCGCATTCCCGTTGCGGGATGCATTTGCACTCGATTCTTGCCGTGCGAGTCGCATTGGAGGGATGGTATTTTGCTTGCGTGATTGCGATGGCTGATGGTTGGTGATGATCATTATTGTCGATTACCACACCGGCGAAACCGGCGACTCGATCACTACGGAGAACCACCTCGCGCTTGTTTCCATACGCCACCACGGCGCCACAGGCCGACTCATCGACAGATGGAGACATGTTCTCGAAATCGAATTTGCCGATGAGGCACGAGCTGACTCGCCTGGAGTGGGAATGAGCGACGCGCAAGCCGACCTTGTGATCGATTTCTGCCTGCGGTTAGAAACTTTATCGGAACCAGTCGCATTGATCCTCCGCTGGGACCACGGGCGACGGCGTTCCGCGGCGATCGCCAAAGCACTGGGAGAATGGTGCGAAGCCCGTCGCTCGCCTAGTTCGATACCACCGCTCCCCGCAGCCCCGCGCGGTCGACCGCACGCGCCACCGCGCCGCTGGCCTTGGCGTCGCCCGCGAAGCTGTCGACGAACGGCAGCGCCGCTTCGCGTCCTTTCGGAATGCCGATGGCGAAGCTCTCGAGTCCCCAGCGCCCGGCGAGCACATGCGAACCGGCGAGTTCATCCGACATCTCGAACAGCGTCGCCTTGTTGGTCGCGAAAGCCTGAATCTTTCCGCTGGCGAGCATCTCGATCGCTGCCTTGAGCGAGGACGTGCGTACGACGGAGGCGTTGCGGAACTCGCGTGAAAGCGTGGCTTCGGACGTGCTTCCCTCGCTCACGCCGACGCGCACGCCTGGGCGGTCGATCTCGTCGAGTGCGCGAATAGCCGAACCGGCGGGGACCAGGTATCCCTGCTCGACCTGAAGCACCGTTGGCGAGAAATCCAGGTCGTTCCTGCGCACGGGCGTCGCGTTGGTGAGAACCATGTCGACGGCGCCCGCTTTCGCGGCGGCCAGCACTTCCGCGTTTTTCGGGAACACGACCGGCTCGAACGGGACGCCGGCGCGCTTCGCGAGTTCCCGGCCGAGATCGAATGCGACTCCCTTGGCATTGCCTGTGGCCGGGTTGCCAACGATCGACGTCGGCGTGCCGGGATAGAGTCCGACGCGCAGCTTGCCGGTGGGCGCGAGCGCGCGCGTCGCAACGGAGTCGATCGGTGCCGAAAAGCTTGCACAACCGCCCAGGAAGGCAAGCCCGACGACAACGTGCAGGACGCGGCGACGAATCGCATTCGTCATGGCATCAGTCAGGCTGGATGCCGGCGGACTTGATCACGCCTGACCACAGTTGCGTCTGCGCCTTGACGAACGCAGCGAACTGCTCGGATGTGCCCGGTGTGACCACGACGCCCAGCTCGGCCAGCTTGTTCGCATTCGCTGGATTCGCAAGCACCTTGTCGGTCTCGGTATTGAGTTGTTGCACGATCTCGGGAGGCGTCTTCGCAGGGGCCATGAGCCCCCACCAGACCGAGGCCTCGTAGCCGCCGAGGCCCGCCTCGGCAGCGGTCGGCACATCGGGGAGCAGCGCGAAGCGCTTGTCGCTCGCGACGGCGAGCGCGCGCAGACGGCCACCGCGGATATGCGCGATCACCTCGACCGGATTGATCGGCATGAAGGAGATGCGCTCGCCGAGAAGGTCGGTGATCGCCGGGGCGCCCCCCTTGTATGGGACGTGCAGGACGTCGATTTTCGCCGTCGACTTCAGCAACTCGCCGGCCAGGTGTCCTGAACTGCCGTTGCCCGCCGATGCGTAGGTCAGCTTGCCAGGCTCGGCCTTGGCCATGGCGATCAGGTCCTTCAGTGTTTTCGCAGGGGACGAGGCAGGCACGACGATCACCAGCGGCGCATAGCCGATTTTCGCGATGGCCACGAAATCGCGCTGACCGTCGAACGCAAGATGCGGGAACAGCGCCATGTTGGTTGCGATCCCATTCGAGGCCATGAGCAGCGTGTAGCCATCCGGCGTCGCCTTGGCGACCAGCTCCATGCCGATGTTGGCGCTGGCGCCCGGACGGTTATCGACGATCACCGGCTGCTTCAACGCCTCGGACAGCGGCTGCCCGACGGTCCTCGCCACGATGTCGACCGCGCCGCCCGCGGCGTAGGGAACGACGATCTTGATCGGCCGGTTGGGATACGGCTGCGCCTGGGCGGTGAAAGGCGCGAGCAGCGCCGCGGCCATCAAGAACATACTGAGGCGGTTTACGTTTCTGACCACGCGCTGTTTAAACATTGGATGCCTCCCAAAGTAAATCAACCACCTTGCCGGATAACGATAGCCTCGACTCATGACGCAAACCCGAAAAGCTTGCGCGGCGTGTCCCACATCAGCGTGCGCCGATCGGCGGCGTCTGGAAACAGCGTGGACACGACGTGAAGGAGCACGCCGTAATCCACGTGCATCGGCGAGCGAAGATAGGGCCAGTCCGACGCCCATAGACAACGGTCGAGCGAGAAGGCGTCGACCAGAGCCGCGACAAAAGGCTGGGCATCGTCGTAGGGTGGAGGCTCCCGCGAAAACTTGACGAAGCCGGACAGCTTGACGAACGCGCGCCGGGTCGCACCGAGCTTTAGCAGCTCACGAAAGCCGCGCTCGGCCAGCCCGGCATGCACCGTCGGACGGCCGCAGTGGTCGACGAGCATGCGCACGCCCGAACCGATAAGCATCGGCATCATGGGCAGCAGCTGCTCGTGCTCGACCTGGATGTCGACTAACATGTCGAGCGCGACGAGCTTTTCGAGGAGCGGCTCGGCGCCGTGGTAGTGGTCCACGCCGTAGTGAGTCACGTTCCAGGCGACTCCGACGACACCGGCGCGCTCGAGCGCCTGCAGCTCGTCCAGCGTCGCATCGTTGGCGACCACCGCGATGCCCCGATAGCGGGCCGGATCGCGCGCAATCGTATCGAGCATGCAGGCGTTGTCGAGGCCGTAGCCGGAGTTCGGGCCGACGAGCAGCGCGTGCCTCGTCCCGTACGCGTTCATCACCTGGGCGAGCTGCGCGGGCGTGCCGATCTCCTGGCCCGAAGGCGCGTAATGCGTGTCGGCGCGGTACGGGAAGCGAATGGGATCGAGGACGTGCACGTGACAGTCGATCTTGGGCCGCTCGAAGATGGCCACGTCCAAGGGAAAGTGCCTAGAACGTCGCGGCGATGGCCTGGCGCAGCGCCGGCGTGATCTCTGGCATGACGCCGAACCACGCGTTGAAGGCCGGGCGCGCCTGGTTGAGCAACAAGCCCAGACCGTTGACCGTGATGTTGCCGCGTCCGCGCGCCGCCGCCAGTAGCGGTGTTTCCGGCGGAATGTAAATGAGGTCGCCAACCAGCGCGTTCCTGGGCAGGTGATCGAGCGAGATCTCGAGCGGCGGCTTGCCTGCCATGCCCAGGCTCGTCGCATTGGCCAACAGCGCGACACCGTCGAGTGCCGCTTCGCGCTGCTCCCAGGGAACTACCTTCACCGCCGCACCGACGGCGTCGGCGATTTCCTGGGCCTTGTCGAGCGTGCGATTGGCGAGCCTGATCTCGTTGGCGCCCTGCGCCGCAAGGCTTGCGACCACCGCGCGCGCCGCACCCCCCGCGCCCAGCACAAGGATAGGTCCGCTATCGGGTCGCCATTTCGGGTCGGCGTCGCGCAAACTCTGGATGAATCCATTGCCGTCGTTGTTGAATCCGGTCAGGGTGCCATCCTTCTCGACGACGACGGTGTTGACCGCGCCGATCTTGCGCGCGAGCTCGTCGACGCGGTCGAGCAGCGGAAAAATCGCCTGCTTGTGCGGCGTGGTCACATTGCAGCCGCGAAGACCGAGCACCGCCATGCCGCGTACCGCCGCCTCGAGCTTCTCCGGCGGCACCGCAAACAGCACGTAACGGCCGGGAATGCTGTGCTGCGCGAGCCAATGGTTGTGGATAACCGGCGAGCGCGAATGCGCAACCGGCCATCCCAGAAGTCCGGCAATGCCGAAGGTGTTCTGATCCGCCATCGTTGGGCCTGTTCGGTGACGATGCTGGTTATTTTGCTGCCGAGAGCGCGGGCAACGTTGCGATCACTTCCTGCTTGCCGTTCACCACCTTGGTCATGAAGCTTTCGCGATCCAGATCGCCGTTCTTGTCGAAGCTCACGTCCATGAGCACGCCAGGGTATTCCTTCACCGTCAACTTGGCGCCGTGCATCGCACTGGCAAAAGCCTTCGGGTCGACCTTGCCGACCTTCTCGGTGATGGCCTTGACGATGTACATCGCGGTGTAGCCCTTCATGCCGTTGTGGTCGGACTTGTAGCCGTATTCCTTCTGGAATTTGGCCGCGAAGGCCTTGATGCCGGGGTCGGGCGCATCCGCGGTGAGCCCCACGTGCGCGACCGCGCCATTGGCGGCGTCGCCCGCGAGCTCGATTACCTTCTGACTGGTGAGCACCGTCTCACCGACGATCGGCTTGTCGTACGCCTGCTTGCGAAGCTCGCGCAGCGCGCGCGCCGCCTCCTCTTCGTTGGTGTAGACGAACAGCGCGTCGGCGTTCGCCTGCTTGGCCTTGAGCACCGGGCTCGAAAAATCGAGCTGGCCCGGATCGGTGGAGATGTCGGCCACGACCTTGATGTTATAGGGCTCGAGGGACTTGATGAAAACGTCACGACCGCCTTTGCCGAAGTCGTTGTTGGTGTAGATGATGGCGACCGTTTTCGCTTTCAGAGTGTCCTGAAGGTATCGGGCAACCTTGGGCATCGCCGAGGACTGGGTGAACGAAGTGCGGAAAATGTACGGGTTGCCCTGCTGGGTAATCGCCGCAGCCTCTCCGCCCGTGAAATTGGGGATTTCGGCGCGCTTCGTTTCCGCCATGCTGACCATGATCGAGCCCGAGAACACGGGGCCCATCACAACGTAGGCGCCGTCGTCGATTGCCCTGATCGCAAGCGCCTTGGATACCGGTGGCTGCGACTGGGTGTCGCTCGATGTGTACTCGATCTTGCGCCCCAGAATTCCGCCCGCCGCATTGATTTCCTTGGCCGCCAGCTTCGCGCCATCGTTGAAGTTGGTGCCCGACGTGGCGCCGGTCCCCGACAGTTCGACGAGTCCGGCGATCTTGATCGGTTGGTTCTGGGCGAGCACAGGCTGCGCAAGCGCAAGGCCGAGCAGAACGGCGAAAAGGGGTGCGATCGAGCGCATGGTACTCACCTCCGGGTATTCGAATGGTTTATGGGTGGAAACGCGACCAGCCAATCATTAATTGTCTCGCCGCTGCCTGCCGGAAAGTACAGAAATAACCGTAGGGGAGCTAGCTAAAATTATTATCGACGCCCGGCATCGACGCGCCGGCTTGGGTAGACTACCTCGCTGGCGATCTTATCAGTCGTGAAAGAGAATGCAACCCGAGCTGCGCCACTTACGGGCGTTCCTCGCTGTCGCCGACCGGGGCAGCGCGAATCGGGCGGGCGCCGCGCTGTTTCGCGCGCAGTCTGCCGTTTCGCGCTCCATTCGCAAGCTCGAGCACGAGCTGGGCGTGCTGCTGTTCGAACGTCGCGCGAGGGGAATGCTCCTCACCGAATACGGTCGCGCGCTGCTGGTACGCGCACGGCGGGTGCATGCCGAGATGCAGCTCGCTCGCGCCGAGCTCGCCGCGCTGGTCGGCGGCGGCAACCTGCGCAATGCAGCCATATTCGGCATGCTGACCCATGAGCGACGCGTTCGCGCGTTCGTCGCTCTCACCGAGCAACATCACATGCCGTCCGTTGCCGACAGCCTCGGCATCACTCAGCCGGCGGTCAGCATCGCGGTGCGCCAGCTCGAGGACAGCATTGGCGTCGCGCTGTTCGAGCGAACGGCGAGAGGCATGCTGCCGACGCCGGCAGGCGCCGCACTTGCCTTGCGCTTGAAGCGTGCCTTGGCCGAGATCCGCCACGCTGTCGCCGATATCGCATCGCTGCGCGGCGTCACCGAGGGCACGGTAACGGTTGGTGCGTTGCCACTCGGGCGCACGCGCCTGCTCCCGGAGTCGATCGCAGGCGTGGTAGCGAAGTATCCCGGACTACGGGTCGCGACGATGGAGGGATCGTTCGAGGCTCTGGCGGCGAGCCTGCGCGCCGGCGACCTCGATTTCATTCTCGGAGCGCTGCGGCCCGCGGAGTCTGCGAACGATCTCGTCGGGGAGCCCCTTGCCGACGACGAGCTCGCGATCGTCTCCCGGCATGGTCACCCGCTGGCGCAACGCAAGCGTATTTCGCTGCGCGACCTGGCGCGCGCCCGCTGGGTGCTACCGCGCATCAATACGCCGAATCGCATTCTGTTCGAGCGCGTGCTGATCCAGCGTGGGATGCCGCTCGCTGACGTCGCCGTCGAAACCAGCGACCTCGCGGTCCTTCGCGGCGTGCTGTTGAACAGCGACCTGCTGACCGCGATCTCGCCGCGTCAACTTTCCTACGAGCTGGGCGCGCGGCTGCTGACACTGCTTCCCGTTCCCTTGCACGACACGCGACGCGTCATCGGCATCACGCGACGCAGCGACAGCCAGGCGTCACCCGGGGCCACGATTCTGATGGAGGAAATCGCACGCCGTTGCCCTGTGCTGCTGGCGCCGATCGACGTGAATGAAGCTGCGGCTTCGTCGCGACGCCGCAATTAGTCGGCATCCACCTCCGCAATTCGCATTGAGGCGGTCAATGGACAATACCGCTGGAGCAGAGGCATAACCTTGGCGCCCCAGCCGGGCTTATGCGGGCTCCATGCCGTGGCGCCGCTTCGCTGCATCTGCCGCCGCCGAAGCCATGAACGCGAGCAGCGCTTGCGCGGCGTCAAGCTGCGTCGACGCCTCGCAGATGCCCGCGGAGAAGGTGGTGATGATTTGGACCCCGGCCGGGAGTGGTCCGAGCACGTCGATGCCCGCCAGATGCATCAGCTCGCTAAGTTGCTGAAAACCGAGCTCGACATCGCCGCGCGCCACCAGCGTGCCGACCGGCACCCCGGGAGGCGCCTGGACGACTCGGCCTCTGATCGCGTCGGCGATGCCCCAGCGCTCGAACAGCCGGGCGAGCTCGACGCCGCTCGGACCGGTGGAATAGCTCAAGCTGCCTGCCGCCAGCACGGTGCGCCGCAGCGCGTCCTCGCTGCCGATGTCCGGCCGCGGCGCACCGGCGCGCACGGCCACCGCGACGCCCGAGCGCACGAGATCTACCTTGCTGCCCGGCCGCAGTCGCCCTGACGCAAGCAGCTGGTCGATCGCGTTCGACGCGAGCACGACGACGTCAAACGTCTCGCCCGCCTGCACGCGCTTCGCGGCGTCGACGCCGCCGACCGACTCGATCTCCACGTCGCAGCCGGAGCGTTCGCGAAACAACGCAACCAGTTCGCCCAGCACTTGGCGGGTCGCCATCGACGAGATGCCGGTAATCCGCGTCGACAACGCAGCCACCTCAGCGCAGCTGCTGTTCCAGTTGGTGCAATGTGCGGTAGCACGGCAGCACCTGCGCGACGCTCGAGTTCGGCTCCCGTCCTTCGCGGATTGCGGCGAAGAATTCGCGGTCCTGCAGTTCGATGCCGTTCATCGATACCGCGACCTTGCTTACGTCGATCTTCTCCTCTTTGCCGTTGAACAGGTCGTCGTAGCGCGCGATGTACGTGCCGCTGTCTCCAACGTAGCGGAAGAACGTGCCGAGGGGTCCGTCGTTATTGAACGATAGCGACAGCGTGCAGATGGCGCCGGTGCTGCTTTTCAGCTGGATCGACATGTCCATCGCAATGCCCAGCGTCGGGTGGATCGGACCCTGGATCGCGTTCGCCCGCACGATCTCGCCACCCGTCTGGTACCGGAACAGGTCGACGGTATGCGCCGCGTGATGCCACAGAAGGTGGTCTGTCCACGAACGCGGCTGGCCAAGCGCGTTCATGTTCGTGCGGCGGAAGAAATACGTCTGCACGTCCATCTGCAGGATGTTGAACTCGTCAGCCATGATCTGGTTGTGGATCCACTGGTGACTCGGGTTGAAGCGGCGCGTGTGCCCGACCATCGCAACCAGACCGGTCTTCTTCTGCAGGGTCGCGACGGCCTCGGCACCCTTCAGGCTGTCCGCCAGCGGGATCTCAACCTGCACGTGCTTGCCGGCATTGAGGCACGCGACGCTCTGGTCCGCGTGCATCTGTGTCGGCGTGCAAAGAATGACCGCGTCGACGTCCTTGAGGGCGAGCGCCTCGGCAAGATCGGTGCCGGCGTGGCGAATTCCATATTGCTTCGCCACCATTTGCGTCTTGTCGAGCTCACGTCCGATCACCGACACGACTTCGACGCCGTCGATGTTCTTGATACCGTCCAGATGCTTGACGCCGAACGCGCCGGCGCCCGCGAGCGCGACCTTGATCGTCTTGCTGTTCATCGAGCGTTCTCCAGAATAAGGTGGCCCACCGCGGTATTCGACGCGGGCACGTGGTAGAAGCGGTGGACGACCTTGGGCTTGGCGCCACCCGCCACGTCGGCCATGGCGCCGCGCGCGATCAGCCACATCACGAGCTCGATCCCTTCGGAGCCCGCCTCGCGCACGTACTCGATGTGCGGCATCAGCGACAGGTTGGCCGGGTCGGCAATCAGCCGGTCGAGGAAGCGGTTGTCCCACGGGTCATTGATCAGGCCGGCGCGCGCGCCCTGCAGCTGATGGCTCATTCCGCCCGTACCCCAGACCTGCACATTGAGCGGCTCGTCGTAGGACTCGACGGCGCGGCGAATCGCCTGGCCGAGCGCGAAGCAGCGCCGGCCCGACGGCACCGGATACTGCACGACGTTGACCGCAAACGGGATCACCCGGCACGGCCACCGGAAATCGGACTTCGGGGGATTGCCGAACATCAGTGACAGCGGCACGGTGAGGCCGTGATCGACGTCCATCTTGTTGACGATCGTGAGGTCGAAGTCCTCCTGGATCACCGATTGCGCGATATGCGACGCGAACTCCGGGTGGCCGATGACTTTCGGCACCGGCCGCGGACCCCACCCCTCGTCGGCAGGCGCGTATTCGGCGGCCGTGCCGATCGCGAACGTGGGGATCAGCTCCAGCGAGAATGCGTTGGCGTGGTCGTTGTACGCCAGGAAGATCACGTCCGGCATGTTCTCCTTGATCCACTGCTTGGAGCGCTCATAGCCGGAGAAGACCTTTTGCCAGTACGGCTCCTGGTCCTTGCCGAGATCGAGCGCGGCGCCGATCGCCGGAACGTGCGGTGTATAGACGGATGCGGTGATTCGGGCCATGCCTATTCGCGTATGGTCTTGCGGCCGGCAGCGCCCTGCGGCTGGCGATGAGGCTGCGCGTCGCCGTCCTCCCCCAGGTGACGGTTGCCCTCCGCCGAACGGCCGCCGTTGACCATCATGTCGCGGTACTCCGCCTCGGTCATTCCGGTCATGCTGCCGGCCATCTGCTGAAAGCTCTTGCCGTCGGTCGCGCCGATCTTGGCGAGAAAGTAGATGTTGCCGCCGTGCTCGATGCAGCGATTGAGGTCGCGCGCGAGCACTGCCTGCTTTTGCTCCTCGGTCATCGACCACTCGTCGAGGTAAGCGCGTTCGTTCGCCTTGAAGCGCTCGCGATTCGCGGGCTTCATTAACGACATGCAGAACTGATTCAGCTGGTAGCCCTTGCGCGATTGCTCGGCGTCGAAGATCGTCGTGCCGGGAACGTCCTTATACGGTTTGTCGAGGGACATCGATGTCTCATCCTTCCAGTCGGCGCTTGACGTTCGCTACCCACCTATCAGTCGATGTACCTGAGCCCGGCCTTCGCCAGGGGCTCGCGCATGTTGTACATGTCCAGGCCCAGTACCCCGGCGGCGAGCTTGGAACGCTTTTCACCTTCGTTCGCCTCGCGCGCGGCGGCGGCGTCCAGCGTTTTCTTCGCGAGCGCGGCCGGAACCACCACTACGCCGTCGTCGTCCGCGACGATGACATCGCCCGGTGCGACCAGGGCACCGGCGCATACGACCGGAATGTTCACCGAGCCCGGCGTGGCCTTGACCGTGCCCTTGGCGGAGATCGCCTTGCTCCACACAGGGAACTTCATTTCGGTCAGCACGCGCACGTCGCGCACTCCCGCATCGATGACGAGTCCGTGCGCACCGCGCGCTTTGAAGCTCGTGGCCAACAGGTCCCCGAAATAACCGTCGGTGCAATCTGCGGTCACCGCGGCAACGACGATGTCGCCAGGAAGGATCTGCTCGGCCGCGACGTGCAGCATCCAGTTGTCTCCGGGATGCAGCAGGACCGTCACCGCGGTGCCGGCGGCGCTTGCGCCGACATAGATGGGACGCATGTACGGCTTGAGCAGGCCCGTGCGTCCCATCGCCTCGTGCACCGTCGCCGTGCCCAACGCGCCGAGCTTGGCCGCGACGTCGCTGTCGGCGCGGCCGATGTTGCGATAGACGACTCCGAGTTCGGTCATGGTCAACTTCCTTTTGCCTTCAGGGCGGCATCGAGGCGTGGATAGACGCGCCGCGCGTTGGTTTCGAAGATCTTGCGCCGCTGCTCCGGATCGATGCGAGCGGCCTCGATGTAGCGCCGGGTGTCGTCGAAATAGTATCCGGTCTCGGGATCAATGCCGCGCACCGCGCCGATCATCTCGCTCGCGAACAGGATGTTTTCCACGGGAATCACGCGGGCGAGCAGGTCGATGCCGGGTTGGTGATACACGCACGTGTCGAAAAAGATGTTGTTGAGCAGATGGTCCTTGAGCAACGGCTTTTTCATTTCCTGCGCCAGCCCGCGGAAGCGGCCCCAATGGTACGGCACCGCGCCGCCGCCGTGGGGGATGACGAAGCGCAGCGTCGGAAAATCCTTGAACAGGTCCGACGTGAGGCACTGCATGAAGGCGGTCGTATCCGCGTTCAGGTAGTGCGCGCCGGTGGTGTGGAAGCACGGATTGCAGCTCGTGCTCACATGGATCATCGCCGGGATATCGTACTCGACCATCTTCTCGTAGATGGCGTACCAGTGGCGATCCGACAGGGGAGGGGAGTCCCAGTGCCCTCCGGATGGATCGGGATTGAGGTTGATCGCGACATTGCCGAACTTCTCGACGCATTTCACGAGCTCGGGAATGCACGTCGCCGGATCCACCCCTGGACTCTGCGGCAACATCGCGGCGGGAATGAAGTGATCGGGGAACAGGCGGCTCACCCGATAGCACAACTCGTTGCAGATCGCGGCCCAGGTGCTCGAGACCTGGAAGTCGCCGATGTGATGCGCCATGAAGCTCGCGCGCGGGCTGAAGATCGTAAGGTCGAGCCCGCGCTCGCGCATCAGCCGCAGCTGGTTGCCCTCGATCGACTCTCGCAGCTCGTCGTCGCCGATGGAAAGCTCGGACGCCTTCGGCATCTCAGCCGGGTTCTTGATGCCCGCGATCTGGCGGTTGCGCCACGCTTCCAGCGCCTTGGGTGCGGTGGTGTAGTGGCCGTGGATGTCGATGATCATGAAGTCGCTCCGGTGCCAACGCACTGTGTCATGTGCCAACGCCCCTCATGGGTGATCAGGCTTCAGCCAACTGCATCTGGTTGATGTTGCCATCGAGCACTTGTTGAAGCCGACGTTCGTCCAGCGCATTTTCCCATTTAGCGACCACAATAGTCGCGACGGCATTGCCGATCAGGTTCGTGGGGGTCAAGCCTTCTGACATCAGACGATGAACGCCAAGCACCAGCGCCACGCTTTCAACAGGGACGGTGCCGACAGACCCAAGAGTGGCGGCGAGGACCACGAAGGCAGCACCTGCGACCCCGGCAGCTCCCTTTGAAGCCAGCAAGAGAACCAGCAACAATCCAATCTGTTGCTCAATCCCGAGTGGCGTGTTGGTGGCTTGCGCAAGGAATACAGCCGCCGTTGCGAGGTACAGGCATGTACCGTCGAGATTGAACGAATATCCCGTCGGAATGACCAGGCCGACCACGCTTTCCTCACAACCCACGTCTTCCAGTTTTGCGATCATTCGAGGGAGTACCACTTCCGACGACGTTGTCGCCAGCACGATAAGCAGTTCTTCCCAGATGTAACGAATGAGTTTCAGCAGGCTAAAGCCGCAGAAATGGCAGATCGGCCAAAGGACGCCAAAAATAAAGATGAGGCAGGTGATATAAAAGGTGATCAACAGCTGACCAAGCGACAGCAATGAACCCGCTCCAAATTTGCCCACGGTAAAGGCAATCGCACCAAACGCGCCGATCGGTGCTGCCCACATGACGATCGCGACGATGCGGAAAAGCATTTGCGAAAAGGCGTCGATGAGCTGGTTCAGCACCTTCCCTCGCTCGCCGACCCAGCTCAGTGCAAAGCCGCAAAGTACCGCGATGTAGAGCACCTGGAGCACATTGCCTTCGGCAAACGCGCCAACGAACGTGTTCGGAATGATATTGAGCAGGAATTGCGCGGTCGTTTGGTTATGGGTCTGCTGTATGTACGACGCAACGCTGGAAGTATCGAGGTGCGCGAGGTCGACATTCATTCCCACGCCAGGCCTGAAGATGTTCACGGCGATGAGGCCGATAATCAACGCAACCGTGGTAAGCACTTCGAAATAGACCAGAGCCTTCAAGGCGACCCGACCGACCTTCGCCATGTTAGCCATGCTGGAAATGCCATGGACGACCGTGCAGAAGATGATCGGAGCGATCAGCACGCGAATCGCCTTGATGAAAGCATCTCCCAGAGGTTGCATCTGGGTGCCGACGTTTGGATACAGGTGACCCAAGGCGATGCCGACGACCATCGCCACGAGCACCTGAAACCAAAGCTGCAGATACCAAGGTTGAGCTTTTTTGCCTCCGGCCGGAGCTGCGAGCGTAGCCTGTTGTTCCATCAGCGCGCCTCTTCGGGCCAGTACAGCCGCACCGGGTTGTCGACGAGCAGCTTGCGCTGCGACTCGGCGGTCGTCGCAATGTGCGGGATGAAGTCGACCAACAGTCCATCGTCGGGCATGTGGTCCTTCAGGTTCGGGTGCGGCCAGTCCGTGCCCCACAACACGCGGTCGGGAAACGTCTCGACAATGCGCTTCGCGAAGGGCACGACGTCACGATAGGCAGCGCGCTCGCCGTTCAGCGCTTTCGGCCCCGTGACCGACAGCCGCTCTGGACAACTCACCTTCGACCACACGTTCGGGTGCTCGCGCATGAACTTGATGAACAGCTCGAACTCTGGACCGTCGACCGCCTTGCTGACGTCCGGGCGACCCATGTGGTCGACGACGACCGTGGTCGGTAGCGCGCTGAAGAACTCCCACAGCTCGGGCAGATCGATCGCCTCGAAGTAGACCACCACGTGCCAGCCGAGCGGAGCGATGCGGCTTGCAATCTCGAGCAGCTCGTCCTTCGGCGTGAAATCCACCAGCCGCCGGACGAAATTGAAGCGTACGCCGCGGACCCCGGAAGTATGCAGCTCCCGCAGGTCCTGTTCGGTCACCGATCGTCTGACAGTCGCCACTCCGCGCGCCCTGCCGCCCGAATGCACGAGCGCATCGACCATCGCGCGGTTGTCGGCACCATGGCAGGTGGCCTGCACGACGACGTTCCGAGCGAAGCCGAGATGGTCGCGCAAAGCGTAGAGTTGCTGCTTCGACGCGTCGCAGGGGGTGTATTTGCGCTCCGGCGCGTAGGGGAATTGCGCGCCAGGTCCGAAAACGTGGCAATGCGCGTCCACGCTTCCGGCTGGCACCTCGAATTGCGGCTTCGACGGGACCGCGAACCAGTCCAGCCAGCCGGGGCTTTTTCTAAATTCCATATCGCGTCCAGACTCGAAAACACGGGCTGCCCCGAGGCTCGTCGATCTTGCTCCTATCAACCGCGGCTGGCAACGCCGCCACGTAGCGCTTCATGTCCATGTAATAGTTGCAGAGTTTCCGGTCAATCCCGGCCCGCGCCAACATCTTGCTCGCGTACGGAACGCCCCGGCAGTGTGTCCCAACCTAGGTCTGTTGCGTCCTTGCCCGCCACCGAATACAGCGCGCCCGGAGCATTGCGCGTGCGCTGGAAAGTTTCGAGTGTTTCTCCGCGCATCGCGGCATAGATATGCAAGTTCGACACGCCGGTGACTGCGCCGAGTTTCTCAAGCATGAAAAAAATGACGCCGTAGTGCATCATGCCGCGCCAATCGCGGCGTCGGATCAGGTCGCGTTCCTGTTCGCTCAACCCGGCCATCTCGAAGCTCGATTCCGGGTCGCAGAGAAACGCCTCCCGATGGTTCGGCTCGACCATCCGGTGCAGATAATCATTGATGCGGAATGCCTTCACGCTGCGCTCGAGCGTGAACGGGTAGGTGCCTTCGAGTCGCTCTACTCCTGCGAGCTCGCTGGCAACGTGGCGCCGCTGGCGTTCGACGATAGCTGGATTGGGCTCATCGGTGCCTTCGTAGATCGCGGTCGCGATACCCGTCATCGAGGGCAGGTAATAGCTGCGGTGCATGCACGTCACGTTTGCCGAAAGCGCGCCGCGCATGGTGAGCCACATGACAACCTCCGCGCCCTCGAACCCGCCGAGCTCTGCATATTCGGCGGTGGTCATTGCGGCGAGCTGCTCCGGATCGCGTTCGAACAGATCGAGGAATCGCTCGTCCCAACCGGGATTGTTGAAGCCCGCGCGCTCGCCGTGGACTTGGTGCGACAGCCCTCCGGTCGCGACGATGGCGACCTTGAGATCGTCGGGGTAACTCTCGACCGCGCGACGCAGCGCTTGCCCGAGCTTGTAGAAACGGCGCGCCGTGGGAATCGGAAACTGCAGCACGCCCATCTGCAGCGGGACGATGCTCACTGGCCATTCCGGATCGTGCGGACACAGCACGGAAAGCGGCGAAAAGCATCCGTGATCGAGTGCGCGGTGCTGGAAAAACGACATGTCGAACTCGTCGGCCATCAGCGAGTGGCCGATGTACGAGGCGAGCTGCGGATGTCCCCGGACCGGGGGCAGGTCGCGCGCTCCGGCGCCTTCGTCCGCCACCGGCCATTCGGGACCCACACCGAGAGCGAAGGCAGAATAGTGGTCGAAGAAGAACGAGCTGACGTGATCGTTGTAGATCATCACCAGGACGTCCGGGCGTTTTTCGGCGAGCCACGCGGCGAGGGGCGCGAAATTGTTGAAGATCGGGGCCCATACGGGGTCGTCGCGCTTGTTGCGGTCGTAGGCGAAGCCGATGGTCGGCGTATGCGAGGCGGCAATGCCTCCGATGATGCGTGCCATGCCGGGCGCTCCTTGGTACCAGACTCTTAGTGTGCCGCAGGCAGTCGAAGCGCGCATTGCTTTTCAGTTGCATTGCCGACGCAGTTGCTTATCGGCGTTATGAAATGAAAAACCCCGCCTTGCGGGCGGGGTTTATGCGCGTTCGCGCCGGTTGCGCAACGAACGGGCGAGAGCGGGCCTGGGCCTTTATCGTGCTTGCACAGGCGTCGCCAAGGCGACCGGCGACGGCGACTTGAGCTCGTCGATGCACCGCAAAGCCCACAATCCGAACATGCTCTCGAAGTCGAACTGGTTCGACGCCGTCGTCGTCAGCCTGACGCTTGGACGAGCTCGGATGCCTGCCGTCTGGTAATCGACGAATCGCGCCAGAAGCTCGCCTGTCGCTGCATCACGGACGTCCAACCCAAGGACAGCGCGGCCGGCGTCATGCGTCACCACCCGGCTGGCGGGAAGCGCCTGCGTGACCGTCTTCGGCGCGTTGATGTAGAGGTCGGTCAAGCTCAGCGATAATTGGAGAACACCTGGGGTTGTTTCAGCGACGGTCTCGTATCCCGCCTGGTGGAAGGCACCTTCGAAAACGTTGTGCAGGCTGGCGCCGGTCGCCACGGCAATGCGCTGCGCGGCCGCGGGGCTGGTTCCCTGCAGCACTGCGATCTTGTTGAAGTTCATGTCGGTCAGCCAAAGCTTGTCGAACGCGACCGGGATCGGGTCGAAAATGACCTTGGTGTAGCGCCTGAAATCCACGCCGGGGCGCAGATAGACCTGATCGAGCTGGCTTGATTTAAGCCTGACCAGCCCCTCGGGGGCGTTCGATGCGGGACCACCTGCAGCCTGTCCGGCCGCGCCCGTCGCTAAAGCGCCCAGCGCAAAAGCGCAGGTCAACGCAAGCCATTGACGAATCTTCATAGCAACCTCCTTTCAGAGGTAAACAGGCATCGCAGTACAGACCTTCCCTAGCGCCGCAGCTTTCTTTAAAGTTTGCTCCCCCAAAGAGGTTGCGGCAAGATGTAAGTGGCGGTTTTCCGGTGCCGTTTCGCGCCGGGTTTCGATTCCACAACTTTGGAGGTCACCATGACACGCCCACATCTGCTGTTGGCGGCGCTGGTTGCATTGGTTTTGATGCCGTTTTCCGCTTCCGCATGGATACGCAGCCCCGCCAATACGTTCGCCACGCTGCCCGCCGGAGCGACGCCGGCTGAAGGCATCACCGCCGACGCCGCCGGCAACATCTATGTCACGACGTTCGGATTTCCTCCCAAGGGAGAGAGCAGTCTCGCCGGCCAGCTGATCGTGTTCAATCAATCGGGCAAAGTGATCCGCCAGGTAACCATCATCGGCGCGAGTCCGCATCTGCTGGGACTGGGATTCAATCCGACGACGTCCGACCTGCTGGTGCTGGATTTCGGTGCGGCCAAGGTGCTCAAGGTCAATCCTGTCTCCGGCACGTCGAGCGTGTTCTCCAACATCGGCAATGGGGCAGGCTTGAACGCGCTGACCTTCGATACCAGCGGCAACGTCTATATTTCCGATTCGTTCAACGGCATCATCTGGCGAACCGGCGCAGCGGGCGGACCCGCGACTCCGTGGCTCACCGATCCGCTGCTCAAGACCACGGGGCTCCCTCCATTCGGTGCCAACGGGATCGCCTTCAGCCGCGCGGGTGATGCGATGTTGATCGCCAACACCGGCGACGATGCGGTGATCCGAGTGCCGGTGGCGGGCGGCGTCGCGGGCCAACCGATGGTCCTCGCCTACAGCATCAATGGCGCGGATGGAGTCATGGTCGACGAGGACGACAACATCTGGGTGGTGGCCAATCAATCCGACGAAGTCGTGGTGCTCGACAAGAACGGCAAGGTGATCGCCAAGCTTGGTGACTTCGACGGCCTCGATCCTCACGGCGCCGTCAAGGGGCTGCTGTTCCCCGCGAGCATTGTCGCCAGCGGCGAATTCGTCTATCTGACCAACCTGGTGCTCGACACACGCCTGTTCGGTTTTCCAACGGTCGATTCGCAGTGGGCTGCGCAGGTCACCAGCTTCACGGTGAGCAGGATCCAGCGGCATCTTCCACCAGTGCAGGGACCCGGCGACCATTGAGCGAGTCAGCACGAGGACGATTCTTAAGGGGCGCATCGCGCGCGCTGAGGCAGCTGATTCTGCGGGCGGAGCGCGGCGCGCCGGCGCGGGTTTCAGCGCGTGCGCCGTGGGGCAGGCATCTTGCACGTTGGACCACTTTCAGCGTATGAATCGTCGGGCAACTATTCTCAGGACTAGCAAGGGGCAAAAAAATGTCGAAAAACCGAGCAACGCTGGGCACCGATGGAGTGGCGCTCCCCATTCTTCCCCCGGAACGCGACGCTCGCGTCTGGGCGCGCATGGTGCGCGTGGTGTTCTACACGCCCGGATTTCTCGCGCTCCTGCTGCTCAAGACGGGCGAGCCGGCGAGCTTCGGCATCACCGTCGAGCTGCTGATGCTGACCAGCGCGTCGGCGATTGTCGCCGGCTTGTTCATCGGCACGCAATCCACCGCCGCCGGCGCCGATGATTCGTCCAGAACAGGCGTCTGGTGCGGCTCGCTGGTTCTGGAGTTGCTTGCGGTCGTGCCGTTCCTCTCCGCGATACCGTCGCTGTTCCATGAGCTCGCGCACAGCACGCTGCTGCATGCGGCGGCTCCGGGCGCGATCGACATCCAGCTGGGCGCATCCGAGCTGCTTCCCATGGTCGCCATCCTGCCATTCATGCTCTACCAGCTCGCCGGATTCGGAACACTGCATTTCGTCGTATCCAAGGCGGCGAATTGGGCGATCAACATTGCTATCCTCTGCCTGATCATCGCGGCGTACGTCGCCAACCGCGAGGCGATGTATCACGTCGAGCGCATGCTGACCGGCGTGCTTGTCATCGGGATGACGGTCATCGTGTTCTACGGTGTGCTCACGCTTCGGCGCATGCAAACCGACTACGACATGCGCGTCCCGGCCAAGGAGCCGAAGTAGCGCAGATAAAGACGTGTTGCTACGACGAGAGGAAACAGATCGTGTGGTGGATTAGCTATCGAGGTGAGGGCAAAATCGGCATCGAGAACATCGGCGTGTTCGAGGACGATGGCAAGCCTCGCAAGAAACACCCGTTGCTGCTCGACGACGCGCCCGCCGCACATCCACTGAACATCGCCCGTGGTTTCGCGCTGATCGGGGACGATCTCTACATCGCGAACGCGTGGCGCAGGGACAGCCACATCGTCCGCTATCGCCGTCACGGAGACACGTTCCGTTACGCCAGCATCGTGGTCGCAACCAAGGATGTCTCGGCAATGGTCCATCCTTTCGACGTGGAGCTTGGCGACGACGACCGGCTGTACGTTTCCTGCCAGGACACCAACACGGTCATCGCACTGCTGCCGAAAACGCGCAAGCCCGCTCCGATCGCGCCCCACTTGAGCGAGTCCTATCCCGATGGCAACTTCCTCCCGGGAACGCTGGTCGCGTCGAGTCAGGGGCGCCTGCCCGAAGTCGGCGAGAATGCGCCGCCCGATGTCCCGGCGCCGCAGGGACTCAGGGTCGTGCTCGACGAGCACGGCAAGCCGCGCCATTCGGTGCGCGGGATCATCGTGCACCGCAAGCACCTTTATGTCGCCGATGAAGCCGCGGACCGCGTGAAGATCTTCGACGTCGCAACCGGTCGGCTGGTCGCGCACATCGATCACAAGAAGATGTCGAAGCCGGTGCACCTCATCGTCGATGGCGACACGCTTTACATCGGCGCGGCGGGGACCGGTTCCATCCTCGCCTATGACATCCCCGCGAAAGCGCCTCGCGGAGAGCAAATTGCGCGCGTGATCATCGACGAAAAGCTCAAGGCGCCGTCGGGATTCGCGATCGGTCCCGATGGCGATTTCTACGTCGCCGAGCGCCTCGAGCAGCGCGTTCGGCGCTTTTCGGCCGACGGAATGAAAAAGGGCACGTTCATCGACGACTTGCCGGATATGCCGGAATTCCTGACCCATGTCGCCGATTCAGCGTAAGCGTGCGCCCGCGCGCGATATCTGCACTCTTTGATCGCGCGGCGACGTCCGGAACCGTGGACGATGACGTTTTGGGCGACTGGGGATTGGCCGGCGATGAAGTGCGCGCCTTGCGGAACGCTCGCGTGCTCGCCGAATCGCTGCCTCGCTCGAGCAGCAGGCGACCTTAGCGCGCGCGCATCGATGCCATGCTTGGCGCCGTCGACGTGTGCGTTGCGCGCCGCAAGTGGGCGAGCGCGTCGCGGGTATACTCCGGTCTTTGCGAGGCGACGCAGTCTCCGGGCACCCACAGCTTGAACTGGCGCACGTGCGCGTCGTGCGCCGTGATCATGATGCACGAGTCCGCGGCGACGCCGGTGAGGATCAGCGTTTTCGCGCCAAGCTCGTCGAGCAGGAATTCGAGCGGCGTGCCGTAGAACGCGGAGTGCCGCGGCTTCAGAATCGAACTGTCACCGGGCTGTGGCGCGAGCAGGCGCGCGATCTCTCCGGGAGCGCCCCGCAGGCGCGAGCACGCCTGCACCAGCGTTGAAAATTCCGATGCCCATCGACCGAAATTGTCGTTCGCGTAGATCGCCGGCACTTTTGCGCGGCGCAGGCGCGCCTTGAGCGCTGCCGTCCGCTTCGCGGCTTCCAGCGCAGGTTTCGCCAGCCGCGATCCTCCCTCGAAATCCATCGGGTTGAAAAAGTCGATCAGAAGCAATGCGCGGGTCGACGCCATGCCGAACCTTAGGCAGGTCGGCGTGCTGTTGGGAGCGCTGCCTCGGTCGACACCTCGGCATCGTTTTCGGGAACGTTTCGCCGCAGTTCGTCCAGCCATACGTGGGCGTTGCCATCCGACGGCGCACGCCAATCCCCGCGCGGCGACAGGTTGCCACCGGACACGACCTTGGGACCATTGGGCATCGCCGAGCGCTTGAACTGGCTGATGGCGAAGAACCGGAACAGAAACACCTCCAGCCATTTGCGTATGGTCGCCAGATCGTAGACATGCCGCGCGGAGTCGGGAAACTCCGGCGGCCAGCTGCCTCGCGAGAGGTCGTTCCACGCGTGCCACGCCAGGAACGCGATCTTTGAGGGCGGCAAGCCATAGCGCGTCACGTAGAACAGATTGAAGTCTTGCAATTCGTAAGGCCCCACCATTTGCTCGGTGCTCTGGATGTTGCCGTCCTTGGCGGGAACCAGCTCGGGTGAAATGGCGGTGGCGAGGATCGAGAGTATCGCCTGCGTTGCCGCGGCATCGAACTGGCGCGTCTTGGCGACCCAGCGCAGGAGATATTGGATCAGCGTCTTGGCGACCGAGCCGTTGACGTTGTAGTGGCTCATCTGGTCGCCCACCCCGTACGTGCACCATCCCAGCGCCAGCTCCGACAAGTCGCCGGTGCCCATGACGAAGGCGCGGCGCTGGTTGGCGAGCCGGAACAGGTAGTCGGTGCGCAGCCCCGCCTGGACGTTCTCGAACGTGACGTCGTACACTGGCTCGCCGCGCGCGAACGGGTGCCCGAGATCGGCGAACATCTGCCGGGCAGCGGGACGTATGTCGATTTCTTCTGCGCTCACGCCCAGCGAGCGCATCAGCGTCCACGCATTCGCCTTGGTCTGATCGGAGGTCGCGAAGCCGGGCATCGTGAACGCCAGAATGTTGGCGCGGGAAAGCCCGAGCGCATCGAAGGCGCGCGCCGCCACGATCAGCGCATGTGTCGAGTCGAGACCTCCCGACACACCGATGACGACGCGCTCGCCATTGGTGACCTGCAGGCGTTTGCACAGTCCTTGGACCTGGATGTTGAAGGCCTCGTAACAATCGCGGTCGAGCCGAGCCGGATCGTCGGGGACGAAGGGAAAGCGATCGATGCTTCTCCTCAGACCCACGTTTTCGCGGTGTGGTTTGTGCTCGAACGCAATCCGACGGAACTCGCGTTCGGGGTGACCCACTGCCGCGGCCGCCGCATTGAAGGTCGGCGTGCGCATGCGCTCGAGTCGCAGGCGTTGCACGTCGACGTCGGCCACCGCCATTTGTGCGCGCGCGGGAAAGCGCTCGGTCTGCGCGAGCAGGGCGCCGAGCTCGTGGATAGTTGCCTGGCCATCCCATGCGAGGTCGGTGGTGCTTTCGCCGGGGCCGGCGGCGGAATAGACATAAGCAGCCTGGCAGCGCATCGACTGCGATGCACAGAGCATTTCCCGGTCCAGCGCTTTGCCGATCACCACGTTGGACGCCGACAGGTTGCACAGGATCAGCGCACCGGCGAGCGCACCCTGCGCGGATGGCGGGGTCGCGGCCCAGAAGTCTTCGCAGATCTCCAGGTGGAAGACGAAATCAGGCAAATCGCTCGCCGCGAAGACGAGGTCGGTGCCGAAAGGACACGTTTGTCCCGCGAGCGTGACTTCGCATCCGACGACTCCCGCGCCGGGCGCGAACCAGCGGTTTTCGTAGTACTCGCGATAGTTCGGCAGAAACGACTTCGGCGTGACTCCGAGGATCCTGCCCCGCGAAATCGCGACGCCGCAGTTGTACAGCCGCTGGTTGCGGCGGATCGGCGCGCCGACGACGAATACGCTGGGCAGCGCTTGCGACGCGCTTACCAGTTCGGCAATCGCGCGCTCGACGCCGTCGAGCAGCGCGTCCTGCAGGAGCAGGTCATCGATCGCGTAGGCGCTGAGTCCCAATTCCGGAAAGAGCAGCAGATCGACGGCCTGCGCTTCGCCTTCGCGCAGCAGCTCGAGCGTGGCTTTGGCGTTCTCGGCGGGATCGGCGACGGCTGTGCGCGGGGTGCAGGCGGCAACGCGCACAAAACCCTGCCTGTGCAGCGAAAAGAAGGTATGCATGGAGTCTGGATGGAGGCTGGTGGCCTTATTATCGATGAAGGCTGGGCGTGGCGCTGGACGCGATCGAACGATCGTTCGATAATGGCATCATGGGCATGCCCACTTGTCGGCCGTCTGCGCGGCGTCTCGCATTCGTCGATGTCGAAACGACGGGGCTCAGCCCGACCATCGATCGCATCGCCGAGATCGGAGTCGTGACGGTCGAGGGCGAGTGCAGCGATCGCTGGACGACGCTGGTCAGGACACGGTCGCGTCGGGAATCCGAACGCAGCGCATCGGTCTCGTCGGCGGAGCTTCACGACGCGCCTGCCTTCTCCGACATTGCAGCCGCGCTCGCGGCCAGATTGTCCGGGTGCCTCCTGATCGCGCACAACGCGCGTTTCGACTACGCCTTTCTGCGGGCGGAATTCGAGCGCGCGGGCATCGCGTTCGACGCCGAGGTCATCTGCACGGTTATGCTTTCGCGCGAATTGTATCCGCATGAGCCGCGACACGACCTCGATTCGCTCGCCGCACGCCATCGGTTGAGCGCCGTGACGCGCCATCGCGCCTTGCCGGATGCCGAGCTGCTCTGGAGGTGGTGGCAGACGATCCATCGGCAGTGGCCGTCGGCGCTCATCGATCAGAAGATCGCGCGGCTGCTCGTGGCGCCCATCCTGCCGGCGCACCTCGACGCTTCGCTTATCGAGCGGATGCCGGAAGCGCCCGGCGTCTACGCGCTGCATGCGGACGACGAGCGGGCGCTCGTGATCGCCGCAGCGGCCAACCTGAAGCGCGCCGTGGTCAATTATTTTCGCACCGATCACGCGTCCGCCCGGGCGCTCGAGTACTCACATCGGATCACCGACATCACCTGGCGCGTGACCGCCGGCGTGCTGGGTGCGCGCCTGCACGCCGCGGCGCTCCACGCCGAGCGCACTGGCGGACGCGCCGAGTACACGTGGCAATTCGCCCCCGACGCCGTGCCCAGCATTTCCATCGTGCGCGTCGCAGATCGCAGCGACGCCAGCACCGGCGATTGCTTTAGCTGGTTCGCATCGAAACGCAAGGCGGCCAACGCGCTTGTTCGTCTCGCACGCAAGCATCGCCTGTGCCATGCCCTGCTCGGTGTCTCGGGCCTGGCGAAAGACACATGTCAGGCGTGTCCGGTCGATCAGCCGGTCGCTGCATGCATCGGGCGCGTCGCATGTAAGAAGCAGTTGATGCGCGTCTACGCTGCACTGGATGCACAGCGGCGTCCGCGCTGGCCGCACCGCGGTCCGGTGGGCATCCGCGAGCGCTCGGAGCTGCACGTGGTCGACGCGTGGCGCTTTCTCGGCACCGCGCGCAACGAGGCGGACGTTCACCATCTTCTCGAAGACCGCGCACGCGGATTCGATCCGCGCCTATACGCGCTACTCGATCGGACTCTGGCTCGCTTGCCGCCACGCCGGATCGTGAACCTAACGCACTACGAAAATGCGGGTGAGTGCTCGGTGCGCGACGCTAGCGAGGACGGCTGGTGATTTTCCTGAGCGCGCCGCTCGCTTAGGACGTGTGGCTGGGCGCTCGCCCTAGTCTCGACGTTACGCCGTCGACGCATTGTGCCGGTCGCCGTCCCACTCCGAAAACAGGGTTGTCACCTGTGAGGGCGTCGCCGATGCATCCAGCAAAGCGCGAAACGCGCGATTCGAGAATCTCGCCGCCACCATGGCAAGCAGCTGGAGGTGATCATCAGTATCACCGTCGGCGGACACCATGATGACCAGGAATTCGGATATGGGTTTACCGTCCGGCGCGTCGAATGCGACCGCCTCGCGAGTGCGCATGAACAACGTCAGCGGTCGCGATATCCCCGGGATTCGCGCATGTGGGATGGCAATGCCGGTGCCTAGCGCAGTCGATCCCACCTGTTCACGTCGCCACAAGGCGCGAAAGACGACGTCGGGATGGAGCGTGTTGCCGCTGGCGAAATGATTCGCCGCCAATCGCAGCACACGCTTGCCGTCCGATGCGTCGACGTCGAGAAGGACGGATTCGGGACGCAGCCACTCGCGACGGTGGAGCACGGCCCGCGCGCATGCGGCTGCGTCCTCGCGGATGCGATCACGCTCGGAGCGTGCGTGGACGAATGAGGTCAGCTGTTGCATAACGTTCTTCCGCGAAGCCTTATCAGGCGACGCGTCTGTAGTCGGGCACGGTCACCTGCTCGTCACGCACCGTGGCGCTGACGAGAGAGGGCGTCGATTCCGGCGCGTCTTGATCGATCATGGTGCGCGAACCTCGCCGTGCTTTGCGCTCTTGCCAAAAGGCAGCGAGCAAGGCGTAGGCGGCGAATGCGCCCACGACGAGCGCGAGCAGCGCTCCGCGCAGGAAATACCATTCGTAGTAGGCGTACATGTGTTGCTCCTTTCGTATCGGACTGGGAGCAATCGTACGCGGCGGGACGCCAAGACTACGTCAAGAATGTGCAAGCGGATGTACAGAATCTGCAAAGACCCGTGCAACCTCGATCTTTACACTGCCTTTACATGCGGGACGCTTGATCATGCGCCATCTTGAGGCATCTGCGGCCATGATGGCGTTCGTGAATTCGACGGGAGTCAGGCCATGGATACTGTGTATGTTGCGCTGATTATCGGGTTTTTCGTTGTCACCGTCGGCCTGGTGCGCTTCTGTGCGGCCCTCTTGTCGAATGGAGGTCGTCCATGAACTGGGTCTATTGGCTGAGCGGCGCCGCGGCGCTGGGGATTTTCGTCTATCTCGTCGTCGCGCTATTCAAGCCGGAGTATTTCGAATGAACACAATGGGCTGGTTGCAGCTCGCGCTGTACGTCGCGGTCCTGCTGCTGCTGGTGAAGCCGCTCGGCGCGTACATGGCAGCCGTCTACGAAGCTCGAGCAACGCATGCAGAGCGCACGCTGGGTTGGCTGGAGCGCCTCATGTATCGCAGTGCCGGCGTCGATTCCGCTCGCGAAATGAGCTGGATCGATTACGCGCTGGCGATGCTCTGGTTCAATCTGCTCGGCGCCCTCGTTGTCTATTCGTTGCAGCGGCTCCAGCTCGCGCTGCCGCTCAATCCGCAGGCGATGGCCGCGGTAAGTCCCGACTCGGCATTCAATACCGCGACGAGCTTCATTACGAACACGAACTGGCAGGGCTATGGCGGCGAAAGCACGATGAGCTATCTGACGCAGATGCTCGGGCTCGGTGTGCAGAATTTCGTTTCGGCAGCATCGGGTATGGCGGTCCTCGTGGCACTCGTCCGTGGCTTCGCGCGCAAGACCACACACGGCATCGGCAACTTCTGGTTCGATCTCGTCCGCTCGACGGTCTATATTCTTCTGCCGCTATCGCTGGTGTTCGCGCTCGTGCTGGTGAGCCAGGGTGTCGTGCAGACGTTCGACAAGTATGCGACCGTCACGCTGGTCCAGCCGGTGACCTACGACACGCCCAAGAACGGCCCCGATGGCCAGCCGCTCAAGGACGACAAGGGCAACCCGGTCACCGAAAAGGCGACCGCGACCGAGCAGACAATTCCGCTGGGGCCGGCGGCGTCGCAGATCGCGATTAAGCAGCTCGGCACCAACGGCGGCGGCTTTTTCAACGTGAATTCGGCGCATCCGTTCGAGAACCCGAACCCGTTGACGAACTTCCTGGAATTGCTCGCCATCCTGCTCATCCCCGCGGCGCTTTGCTACACCTTCGGAAAGATGATCGGCGACACGCGCCAGGGGTGGTCGCTGCTGGCCTCGATGACGCTGCTGTTCGTGGTACTCCTTACCGCCACCTATGCGCTCGAGGGCGCGGGCAACCCTGCTCTGACCGCGCTCGGCGTGGACCAGGTTCCAAGCGTCACCAACCCGGGCGGCAACATGGAAGGCAAGGAGACGCGCTTCGGCGTCGCCAACTCGGTGCTGTGG
Source organism: Casimicrobiaceae bacterium (assembly GCA_036491555.1). Classification (GTDB taxonomy): domain Bacteria; phylum Pseudomonadota; class Gammaproteobacteria; order Burkholderiales; family Casimicrobiaceae; genus PALSA-1003. The sequence continues at coordinate 12,911 of DASXBS010000187.1, read as the reverse complement.
GCCGTTGCCACGACCTCGGCTTCGAACGGGTCGGTGAATTCGATGCACGACTCGTTCATGCCGCTGGCAGGCATGATCCCGATGTGGCTGATCCAGCTGGGCGAGGTCATATTTGGCGGCGTCGGATCGGGCCTGTACGGAATGATCGTGTTCGCCATCGTGGCAGTGTTCATCGCCGGTTTGATGGTGGGACGCACCCCCGAATATCTGGGCAAGAAGATCGGTGCTTTCGAGATAAAGATGGCATCGATTGCGATCCTGATTCCGCCTTTCCTCGTGCTTTGCGGCACGGCGCTGGGCGTCATGGTCGATGCCGGCAAGGTGGGCGTTGCCAATCCGGCGGAGCACGGCTTCTCGGAAATCCTTTACGCATTCTCGTCCGCCGGCAACAACAATGGCAGCGCCTTCGCAGGGCTCTCGGCCAACACGCCGTTCTACAACACGTCTCTGGGCATCGTGATGCTGTTCGCGCGCTACTGGCTGGCGATTCCTGTTCTCGCACTCGCCGGCGCCTTGGCGGCCGCCAAGCACGTGCCGGCGTCCACCGGCACGTTACCCACGCATACCGCGCTGTTCGTCGCGGTATTGATTGGAACGGTGATCACGGTGGGCGCGCTCACGTTCGTTCCCGCACTCGCGCTGGGCCCCGTCGTCGAGCACCTATTGCTGTTCAACGCACAGTGACCTGCGCGCAACCCTTGAAGGCAAGGACATGACTACTCTCGCAGCGCGGCAAAGCGCGCTTTCGTGGTTCCTGAATCCGGAGCTCATGAAGCGCGCACTCGTCGACAGCTTCGTGCGTCTGACCCCGCGCTACCAATGGCGCAACCCGGTGATGTTCGTCGTCTACATCGGCAGCATCCTGACGTCGATCCTGTGGGTGCAAGCGGTGCTCGGCAAGGGAGAAGCGCCGGCAGGCTTCATCGTCGCCACAACGCTATGGCTGTGGGCGACGCTGCTGTTCGCGAATTTCGCCGAAGCGATCGCCGAAGGTCGCAGCAAGGCGCAGGCGGTGTCGCTCAAGAGCGCGCGCAAGGACACCATCGCCAAGAAGCTCACCCGCGCCGAGCGCGATGCCGCCCGCATCGCGACGCCGTCGAGCCAACTGCGCAAGGGTGACATCGTGCTCGTGGAGCAGGGCGATCTCGTCCCGGGGGACGGCGAAGTCATCGTTGGCGCCGCATCGATCAACGAGAGCGCAGTCACCGGCGAAAGCGCGCCGGTGATCCGAGCCGCGGGCAGCGACTTCAACACCGTGACCGGCGGCACCGTCGTGCTCTCCGACTGGATCATCGTGCGCATCAGCGTCAATCCGGGCGAGGCTTTTCTCGACCGCATGATCGGGATGGTCGAGGGGGCCAAGCGACAGAAGACGCCCAACGAGATCGCCCTCATGATCCTGCTGGTGGCGATGACGCTGGTCTTCCTGCTCGCCACGGTCACGTTGCTGCCGTATTCGCTCTACAGCGTCGAGGTCGCCAAGGCCGGCACCCCGGTCTCGATCACGGTCCTGGTCGCGCTGCTGGTTTGCCTGATTCCGACGACCATCGGCGGACTGCTGTCGGCGATCGGTGTGGCTGGGATGGGCCGGATGATGCGCGCGAACGTAATCGCAACCTCGGGTCGCGCGGTGGAGGCCGCCGGCGACTGTGACGTGCTGCTGCTCGACAAGACCGGCACGATCACCTTCGGCAACCGGCAGGCGTCATCGCTGCACACCGTCGCGACCGTGACGCAGCAGCAACTCGCTGAGGCGACGCTGCTCGCCTCGCTCGGCGACGAGACACCCGAAGGCAAGAGCATCGTTGCGCTGGCCAAGCGCGCCTTCGGCATCGTGCCGCCGCCGCTCACGCCCGGTCGCTTCACGATCATTCCGTTCTCGGCGCAAACGCGCATGAGCGGGGTCACCTTCGAAGGCCGCGAGATCCGCAAGGGCGCGCTCGACGCGATTCGCGCATGGGTCGTGCCGCAGGGCGGCGGCGTCGATAACGAGGTCATCGCGCGCGTCGAAGAAGTGGCGCGTCGCGGCGCAACGCCGCTGGTCGTGGCCGAAGGACGACGCGTCCTGGGCGTGATCGAGCTCAAGGACATCGTCAAGACACAGATCAAGGAGCGCTTCGCCGAGCTGCGTCGCATGGGCATCAAGACCATTATGATCACCGGCGATAACAAGCTGACCGCGGCGTCGATCGCGGCGGAAGCCGGCGTCGATGACTTCCTTGCGGAGGTCACTCCCGAAGCCAAGCTCAGGCTGATCCGTGAAATCCAGGCCGACGGCAAGCTGGTCGCCATGACCGGTGACGGCACCAATGACGCACCGGCGCTGGCGCAGGCCGACGTGGCCGTGGTGATGAACAGCGGCACGCAGGCGGCGAAGGAGGCGGGGAACATGGTCGACCTCGACTCCAACCCGACCAAGCTGATCGAGATCGTCGAGATCGGCAAGCAGCTCTTGATGACGCGGGGCGCGCTAACCACGTTCTCGATCGCCAACGACGTCGCCAAGTATTTCGCGATCATCCCTGCGGCATTCGCCAGCACGTATCCGGTGCTGGGCGCGCTCAACGTCATGCAACTGCAGACGCCCGAAAGCGCGATTTTGTCGGCGGTGATTTTCAACGCGCTCATCATTCCGGCGCTCATCCCGCTGGCCTTGCGCGGCGTGAAGTATCGCGCCGTCGGCGCGGCGCAGGTACTGCGCAGGAACATGCTCATTTACGGCATAGGGGGAGTGCTGCTGCCCTTTGCGGGCATCAAGATCATCGACATGCTGCTCGTCGCACTGCATCTGGCCTGATCGGAGACCGCCATGTTCGCCCCATTCCTTTCCTCGCTGCGCATGCTCGTCGCCCTGTCGGTACTCACCGGCGTCGTCTACCCGCTGGTTACCTGGGGCATCGCTCAAGCCGCATTTCCTCGCGCCGCTAACGGAAGCCTCGTCACGCAGGACGGCAAAGTCGCCGCATCCAGCCTGATCGGCCAGCCTTTCGACGATCCCAAGTATTTCTGGAGCCGTCCGTCTGCAACGTCACCGCAGCCGTACAACGGAGCCTCGTCGTCGGGCTCCAACCTCGGACCGCGCAATCCGGCGTTGAGCGACGCGGTGAAGGATCGGATCAAGGCGTTGCGCGACGCAGACCCCGGCAACACGGCCGCGGTCCCGGCCGATCTCGTCACCGCGTCGGCGAGCGGGCTCGATCCGGACATCAGCATCGCCGCCGCGCGGTTCCAGACCGCGCGCGTAGCCAAGGCACGAGGGGTATCCCCTGAGACAGTGGGCGCGATCATCGACAGGAACACCACGGGTCGCACCTTCGGCTTGCTCGGCGAGCCGAGGATCAACGTCGTGCGACTGAATCTCGAACTCGATCGCTCGGTCAAATAGGATCTCCAGCGGGCTGGCGGCTCCGAGCGGCAAAGGGTACGCTGCCGCCCAGGCCCCGCCCATGACAGCCCGCTAAATGTCCGACGTCCGGCCCGATCCCGACGCGCTTCTCGCGCAGGTCCAGAGCGAGGAGGCGGCGGCCCGACGCGGCCGACTGCGCATCTATTTCGGCGCCTCCGCGGGCGTGGGCAAGACCTACGCGATGCTCACGGCGGCGCGCAACCTGCGCAACGACGGCAAGGACGTCGTCGTTGGCCTGCTGGAAACGCACGGACGCAAGGAAACCGAGGCGCTGCTACAGGGGCTGGAAATCCTGCCGCGCGCCAAGATCGAGTACCTGGGGCGCCTGCTCGACGAGTTCGATCTGGACGCAGCGCTGCTGCGCCATCCGGCGCTGATGCTGGTCGACGAGCTCGCGCACACCAACATTCCCGGTTCGCGGCATCCCAAGCGCTGGCAGGACATCGACGAGCTGCTCGCGGCCGGCATCGACGTGTTCACGACGCTCAACGTGCAACACATCGAGAGCCTGAACGACGTCGTCGGTGGCATCACCGGCATCACCGTGTACGAAACGGTCCCCGACGCGTTCTTCGACCAAGCCGATGAGGTGGTGATGGTCGACGTCTCCGCGGATGATCTGCTGGGACGGCTCGCTGCGGGCAAGGTCTACCTGCCGGAGCAGATCGAGCGCGCCGCCAGCAACTTTTTCCGCAAGGGCAACCTGATGGCGCTGCGCGAGCTCGCGCTGCGTCGCACCGCGGATCGCGTCGAAACCGACGTGCAGGCGTATCGCTCGGACCAGGCGATCGAGCGCGTCTGGAAGACCGAGGATTCGCTGCTCTGCTGCATCGGCCCCGATCCGGGCGGCGAGGACGTCGTGCGCAGCGCCGCACGGCTGGCGGCGCAGCTCGACGTGCCGTGGACCGCCGCATACGTTGAAACGCCTGCGTTGCAGCGATTGCCGGCTCCCGAGCGCGAGCGCATCCTGCACACTGTCAGATTGGCGCAGGATTTAGGCGCCGCGACCGGAATCCTCACCGGCGCCGATCCGGCCGCGGTCCTGGTCGACTACGCGCGCACGCACAACTGCTCGAAGCTCGTCGTCGGCCGCGCGCGGCGAACCTCGACGTGGCCGTGGCGTCGCGATACTGCGATTCGAATCGGCAACCTGGCACCCGACATCGATCTGATCGAGGTGGGGCGCGGAGTCTCGCCATCGCCGATGCGCCGCGAGACGCCGATCGAAGGCGAACCCGATTCACGGCGTAGCGCCAAGCGTCGGCGATACCTGTGGGCGGTGCTCGCGTGCTGCCTCACCGGACTGGTGGCGACGCCGCTGTTGGGCTACTTCGATCTCGCCAACATCGTCATGGTTTTCCTGCTCACGGTGGTGCTGGTGGCGCTGAAATGGGGGCGCGGCCCCGCGGTGCTGGCGGCATTCGTCAGCGTCGGGATCTTCGATTTCTTTTTCGTCCCGCCACGTTTTTCCTTCGCGGTGAGCGATTTTCAGTACCTGGTGACTTTCATGGTGATGCTGGCCGTCGCGCTCATCATCGGCCAGATGACAGCCGGGCTGCGCTATCAGGCACGCGTCGCGTCTTACCGTGAAGAGCGCGCGCGTGCGCTCTACGAGTTTGCGCGCGACATGTCGAGCCGGCTGCTCACCGCTGACGTCGTCGAAGCAGCGACGCGCATCATCAGCCAGAATTTTCGCTCTAAGGTCGCGATTCTCGTCCCCGACGAAAGGGATCATCTGCAGATCGGCGCAGCGGATGTCCAAGGTTTGATCGTGGATGAGGGCGCAGCACAATGGGCCTACGACAAGGCGCAGCCAGCGGGCTTCGGCACCGATACACTAGCTGGCAGCGAATTCCTGTACCTGCCGTTGCGCGCTCCGATGCGCACGCGCGGGGTGCTGGTGATCAAGCCGAGTCATCCCCGGCTGCTCCTGGTCCCGGAGCAGCGGCGTCAGCTCGATACCTTTGCCGCACTGACCGCGATCGCATTGGAACGCGTCCATTATGTCGAGGTGGCGCAGCACGCGCTGATCGGCATGGAATCGGAACGGCTTCGCAATTCACTGCTCTCGGCGCTCTCGCACGACCTGCGTACGCCGCTCGCCGCGCTTGTGGGCCTCGCCGAGTCGCTCGCGATGACTAAGCCGGCATTGTCGGCCGTGCAGATGGAAACGACGCAGGCGATCGCCAGCGAAGCGCGGCGCATGGGGGCACTGGTCAATAATCTGCTGGAGATGGCGCGCATCGAGAGCGGCGAGGTGAAGCTGCGCCGGCAGTGGCATTCGGTTCAGGAACTGGTGGGCACGTCGTTGAAGGCCGCGCGTCCGGCGCTGGCCTCGCATCGCGTCGAGGTGCGCCTTTCGGACGAGCTGCCGCTGGTGGAATTCGACGCTACGCTGATCGAACGCGTGCTCTACAACCTGATCGAGAACGCGTGCAAATATACGCCGCCCGGAACACCTATCACCATTTCGAGCGCGATAACGGGCGCCGAGCTCAGGATCAGCGTGAGTGACACGGGCCCAGGCATTCCTGCTGCCCGCCGCGAATCGATTTTCGACAAATTCACGCGCGGCGCACGCGAGTCGGCCACGCCAGGCGTCGGGTTGGGCCTGGCCATCGCCCGTGCCATCGTGGAGGCGCATCACGGCAGGATTTGGGAGGAGGACAACGCGGGCGGCGGAGCGCGCTTCGTGTTCACGCTGCCACTGGGCACGCCGCCGACGACACCCGCCGAGATGGCGGACGGCAGCGTGCCTTGAGCGAGTGAACCGGCAAGCCCTATATGATCGCCCCATGAGCGAACCCGCGCCGGTGGCTTTGCTGATCGAGGACGAGCGCCAGATCCGGCGCTTCGTGCGCACCGCATTGGAGGCCGAAGGCTGGCAGATCGTCGAGGCGGAGACGGTCAAGCAAGGACTTATCGACGCCGGTACGCGCAAGCCCGACGTGGTGATTCTCGATCTCGGCCTGCCCGACGCCGACGGCGTCGATTTCATCCGCGATTTTCGCACCTGGTCGTCGGTGCCCATTCTGGTTCTCTCGGCCCGAACCGGAGAGCTCGACAAGATCGAGGCGCTCGACGCCGGTGCCGACGATTATCTGAGCAAGCCGTTCGGCGTCGGCGAGTTGCTCGCGCGCATCCGCGTGCTGCGTCGGCGCCGCGCCGGCAGTGCCAGCGAAGCAGCGACACCCTTCCGCTTCGGTGACGTCGAGGTGGACCTGGTCCGGCGGACCGTGCGCAAGCACGACGCGGCGCTGCACCTGACCCCCATCGAGTTTCGTCTGCTGGCGCTGATGATCAACAACGCGGGCAGGGTGCTGACGCACCGCCAGATCCTGCGCGAGGTGTGGGGGCCGGCGTACGTGGAGCACGAGCACTACGTGCGCGTGCATATGGGCAACCTGCGCCGAAAGCTCGAAGACGATCCGTCACAGCCGCGATTTCTCACCACCGAAACCGCGGTTGGCTATCGGCTGGCGGTGTGAGGTATTGGCCTGCAGCCGCCGATGCGCAGGTCACCTACATAATATTCGGACGACGCCTAATTACGAAGCACGCAGTTTTTCTGAATACTTGCGCGCGTCTGTGTCGGATTCAATGTCCGCCCCGAAAGCGGGGGGTTCACGAGCGTCCGGCCTCGACATGGCGCCCGCTCCGTCGCCCGCTATTTCCAGGTCCTCGACGCAGCGGACGATCTCGGTAACCTCGACGAGGGTTTGATGCAATCGAGCGCAGGCATCGGCAATGGCGTCCTGGACCGGAAGTGGAATGGATCGCGCATCGCGAGCGCACAAGCGCTTCAGGTCCAGGTGCACCAGCGCCAACTGGTCGGGAATATCGCGAATCCTCGCCGACAGCTGCTCCAGACGAGCCGTGCGTGCAGTCGAGCGCACGTTGAAACACCTCCCGCAAAGACGACCGTATCCTACAAACATTGCAACGATAGTGCGCATCAGCCCAAGCTGCAAACAGCGTGCGCGAGCGTACTCAGACAGTTAACCGAGAGCCGCGCCAAATGCATGCACTCGTGCTGAGCTGCACTTTGAAGCGTTCACCCGAGAGATCGAACAGCGAAGCGCTGGCGCGGGTAATGATGAACGAATTCGAGCGCGCCCATGTGAGCAGCGAGCTCGTCAGGCTGGTCGATCTGAACATTCTTCCGGGCGTCGAGTCGGACCAGGGCCACGGCGACGATTGGCCGCACGTGCGTCGCAAGCTCCTGGCGTCGAATATCCTGCTGGTGGCAACACCGACGTGGCTGGGGCAGGCCAGCAGCGTGTGCCAGCGCATGCTCGAACGCATGGACGCGATGATCTCCGAATCGAAACGAGGCGGTGCCCCAGTCGCGTTCGGAAAAGTGGCCGGCGTGGTGATCACCGGCAACGAAGACGGCGCGCACCACATCGTGGCGACCACCTGCCAGGCGCTGATCGACATAGGCTTCACGATCCCCGCCCAGTCCTGGACTTACTGGCATCTCGGGCCCGGCCCGGGACCCAACTACCTCGACACACGGCGGGCGCACGCGTATTCGCATCGCACCGGCCGTAACGCTGCGCGCAACCTCGTCGCCGTGGCCAAGGCCCTGCGCGCGCACCCTCTCCCGATCCCCGAACGAGGCAAATGAGCTGAACGCGTCGCGCAAGGCGCTGGCGCGCCGTTTCCCCGTACGACGCGCCAACCCCGGAGACCTCCCGATCGTTCGTTATTCGTTCCTTATCGGTCCCCTGCTTGGTTCTTATTTGTTCTTATGGCTTTGGCGCCCTGCCTGCGAATGCTGTTCGCTGGTGCCGCCACGCGTCGACCCGGATTGACGATCGCTTTCGTTGTCGCGCGTATCCGAATCGTCGTCTCGTTCGCCTTGCTGCGACGAGCCGCGTGAACCGCCCTGTTGTGATTGCCCGTGTCCGCCGCCCTGGCCGCCGCCTTGCTGGCCGCCCGAGCCCTGCGAGCCTTGGCGGCGATCGACGTCGCCCTGCTGGCCCGACTGAGTTCCTCCGCCGTGCGACTGACTGGATTGCCCGCCGCCTGACTGCGAATGGGATGACTTGTTGCTCTGGTCGCGGTCGTTCTGATCCATTGGCTCTGACCCGTGCTTGCCCTTGTTGCCTTGCGATGACTGTGCCATGTGCTTCTCCATAGGGGTGTGGAATGCGCTCGACGATGACGGCAGTGTAAGACGGCTGACGCACCCTGCGAGCCGAGCCACAATGCCATAGCGACTTTGCGTGTCGCAATCGGCGCTGCGCTAATTGATTGTCGGACAATATCCCACACGATATCGTGGGCCATCAGATGGGAGTCAGGATGCCGGCACAAGCACTAACGATCGCGATCGGAGATTCGCGTCAGGTATCCGGTTTGCTGCAAGTTCCGCCACGAACGCGCGCATGCTACGTGTTCGCGCATGGAGCCGGCGCTGGAATGAAGCACGCGTTCATGAAAGCGCTCGCCGATGAGCTCGCGAAGCTCGAAGTTGCAACGCTGCGCTATCAGTTCCCCTACATGGAAGCCGGATCGAAGCGGCCCGACGCGCCAGCGTTGGCGCACGCGACGGTGAGGGCGGCTGTCGACGAGGCATCGCGACGACTGCCGGAGGTCGCGCTGTTCGCGGGCGGGAAATCGTTCGGCGGACGCATGACGTCGCAGACGCAGGCCGCCTCGCCGTTGCCTGGCGTGCGCGGTCTCGTCTTTGTCGGCTTTCCGCTGCACGCGGCCGGAAAACCTTCGAGCGATCGCGCCACGCACCTGCTCCATGTCGAGATTCCAATGCTGTTCCTGCAAGGCACGCGCGATCAGCTTGCCGATGGAACGCTGATGCGAAAGCTGGCGGCAGAACTCGGCCCGCGCGCCTCGCTGGCAATGTTTCAGGATGCGGACCATTCGTTCCACGTCCCGGCACGCAGCGGCCGCACCGACGCGCAAGTGCAGTCGGGCGTTGCCCTCGCTGTGTCGGATTGGATCCGGAACCTTGCCTGAGAGCCGGCGATGCGCCCGGTCACCTAGCCCGGCTCCGTCCCCACCAGCGCGCGGTAGCGCGCCATGTGCCGTATCGCTTCCTTCGGTCGCGCCAGCCGCTCGCATAGCAGCGCGAGGTTGTAGTGGCAATCGGCGAGGCTGGGATCGACGGCCAGTGCTGCCTCGTAGGCGGCCATGGCGGGAATGAACCGGTCCATGTCGTCGAGCAGCACCCCGAGGTTGAAGTGGAGCAGCGCGTCGTCTCCGCAGATCTGCAGCGCCTTGCGATATGTGTGCTCGGCTTCGACGAGGCGTCCGGTCTCATGCAGCAGCCGTCCGAGATTGACGTAGGCATCGAGGCACGCCGGGTCCGCCGCGATCGCCTGTGCGTAAGCCTCCATCGCCGATTGCGGATCGGACGCTTCCAGCGCCGTGCCGCGGTCGAACCACGACGGCGAGTCTTCCCCGGCGCCGCGCGCATCGGAACGCTCGATCACGCTGAGCGAGCCGTCGGCGGGATCGCCTTCGAACTCGAGCAGATACTGGCCCGATTCCGCCTGCCAGCGGCCGTTGCGCTCGCGCACCACGACGCGATCCGCGACCGCGCTGATGGACAGGCCCGACAGCGGCATGGTCTCGGGAAGATGGCGGCGCAGCTCGCGCACCGAGCGCGTGATGCGCCGCGCCGGTACTTTCGCCTCAGTGAGCGCCTGCGCGGTGCGCAGCACGATCAGATCCTGGAAGGAAAACAGCCACGCGCGGCGCGGTCCGCGCGCCGGCGTCACGAAGCCGGCAGCGATCAGCGCACGAATCGTGCTGCGTGGCAGACCAAGAAGCTTCTCGACGTCGCGGACGCCATAGGCATGCATGAGGCGTGCATGGCCCCGGGGTCGGGACCGGCTAGGCTTTTTTGCGCGCGCCCTTGCGCGCGGCGGGCACCGCGATCTCCGCTGGCTGCGCGCGCTTGGGCGGCTTGCGATCCTCCGTCGTCGCCTCGCGCCCCTTGGGCGGAGCTTTTTTCTCGAGGCTGGCGCGCAGCGCTTCCATGAGGTCGATCACCTGCGCGCCGCCCTCCGGCGCCGCGGCGAGGGTAATCTCCTGGCCGGCGACCTTTTGCTGCACCGCCGCTTCGACGCGCTCGCTCACCGTGTCCTTGTACGCGGACGGATCGAAAGTCTCGGAGGCCTGCTGCTCGATGAGCATCTTGGCGAGCTTCAGCTCGGCGTCCTTGACCTCGGTTTTGGGGATGTCGAGGTCCTTGATCGACCGGACCTCGCCGGCGTAGAGCAGCTGCTGCATCACGAGCCCATCTTCGACCGGCCGGATCATCACGATGTACTGCTTGCCGCGCGCGGCCCAGCGACCGAGCGCGCACCGTCCCGATTCGCGCAGCGCGCTCGTCAGCAACGCGAACGGCTTGGCACCTCCCTTGTCGGGGGCGAGGTAGTAGGCCTTGTCGAAGTAGACCGGATCGACTGCCTCGATCGGCACGAACTCGGTGATCTCGGCGGTATGCGTGCCAGCCTCCTCGAGAGCCTTGAGTTCCTCCGGGGTGAAGATCACGTACTGGTCCTTCGAGAACTCGTAGCCCTTGACCATGTCCTCGCGAGCCACGGGCACTTCTTCCTTGATGCACAGATACTGCTGCTTCAGACGCGACCCGCACTCCTTGTGCAGCAGGTTGAACGAAATCGAGCGGCTCGCCTCGGTGGCCGAGTAGAGCTTGACCGGTATAGAGACGAGTCCGAACGAGACGCTCAGCGATGCGATCGATCGTGCAGCCATTCGTGCCTCCGATTAGGGCTTGTTCAGTCCTTGGCGCGCGCAAGCGCCGTTTCGACGCTCTGCTTGCGCACCAGGGCATCGCGCCAGCGATCCCCCGACCGTGCCAGCTGCTGCGGCACATTGGTGATCCTGAAGTCGAGGGGGTGGGCGCCCGCCAGCTCTTCCCACGTGAGCGGCATGGAAACCGGCGCGCCCGCTTCGCCCCGCGGCGAGTACGCCACGTTCAGCGTCTTGCCCCGGACGTTCATATTGTAATCCATGAATATTTTGCCGGTTCTCTTGGGAATGCTCCACTCCAGCGTGATATCCCGGGGGTGCAGGCGCATCAAATGGCGCCCGACAAGCTCCGAAACATGGCGGGCGGCGTCGAAATCCAGCGTCCGGCAGATGGGCACGAATACGTGCAGCCCGGTCTTGCCCGAGGTCTTGACGATCGGCTCCAGCCCCATGCCCTGAAGCACCTCGCGCAGCCAGAACGCTACTTCCTTGCCTTTCTCAAAAGCGGCGTTGTTGAGCTCAGGTTCTCCGCCAGGGGCTTCTTTCCCTGAGTAAATATATGGATCGATATCGAAAAGCACGAAGTCGGGGTAGTTGAGCACCGAATCCTCGAGCGCCTCGAGCGAGCTCGCGTAGTCGGTGTTCTGGGATGCGGCATCGGGCCCCGGCCGAGCCCGAGAGTGCCAGATATGGAGCTCGAGCGTCCCCGACTGCGCCAGCCAAAGCAGCGTCGGCAGGTTGTTGCATAAAAGATACTCATGGCTTTCATCCTTATGCCCGGAGTACACCGTAATGGTCTCGACGAAGGCCGGACGCTCCTGTTCCCAGTGCTTCTGGAAAAAGCGCTGGCCGCCGATGCCGTCAGGCATGCGGATCATGGTGAGCGGGCGATCGGCCAGGTGCGGCAGGATGTACGGCGAAACCTGCGCCAGATAGCGCAGCAGGTCGCGCTTGCTGAGCGCGGCCTGCTTCAGTGCGGCATCGGCCGGCCAGTACACGCGGTCGAGGTGGGTCAGGCGCACGCGATGGACGCCGACATTCAGCGTGAGGCCGGCGCGCGTGTTGTCGAGCTGGGCGACGATGTCATCGATGGCGGTGTCACGGACTGCCTCGACCGAAGCGGCCGGCACCGTCGGTGCCGGATTTCGAGCGGCGCCCGTGACGCGCCGGATCTTCCTCGGGTCGATGTCGTCGCGAAGTCTCAGGAACACCGGCGCGCGCAAGCCGCCGTCGCGCGTCCAGCTGTGAAAGCTCACCTCGGCGACGAGCTTCGGCTCGACCCAGGTGGTCGGTCCGTTCAGTTCGGGTGTCGCGACGAAAGGGCAGCTGTCGCGTTGCAGTGTCTCGAGCCGTGATCTCACCGCCGCCAGCGTGCGCTCGTCGAACCCCGAGCCGACGTGCGACGCGTAATGCAGCTTCCGCTTGTCCCAGTAACCGACCAGCAGTGCGCCCAGCGGGGCGCGCGATCCCTTGCCCCGGGTGTAGCCGCCGATGACGAAATCCGCGCTTTGCGTTGGCTTGATCTTGACCCACGAAGACGAGCGCCGTCCCGCTTCGTATTTGCTGTCCTTGCGCTTGCCGATAACCCCTTCGAAGCCGCTCGCGAGCGCGGCCATCTGCAGCGCGGGACCGTCGTCGACCGAATGCACCAGCTGCACGCGTGGCGACGGCAGCAGGCATTGCGCCAGATAGCGGCGCCGGTCGCGGTACGGCGAGGCGTGCAGGTCTCTCGGCACCGGGCGGCACCTCGATGAGTTCGAAA
>DASXBS010000186.1:0-6688 GCA_036491555.1 Casimicrobiaceae bacterium | reverse complement strand
ACTGGACCGACCGTCATTGCCGCTACTTCCTGAGACTGGTCAGCCCGCACGCGCGTCTGTACACGGAGATGGTGACCACCGGTGCGCTGCAGTTCGGCAACGTGCCTCGCCATCTCGATTTCGATCCGGCTGAGCACCAGGTCGGACTGCAACTCGGTGGCAGCGATCCGCTGCATCTGGCCAACAGCGCTAAGCTCGGCGAGGCGTGGGGCTACGACGAGATCAATCTCAATGTCGGCTGTCCGTCGGAGCGCGTGCAGACGGGCAGCTTCGGTGCTTGTCTCATGCGCGAGCCGGCGCTGGTGGCGCAATGCGTCGAGGCCATGCGCGACGCGGTATCGTTGCCGGTGACCGTGAAGCACCGCATCGGCATCGACGCGGTCGAGGATTACGGCTTCGTGCGCGATTTCGTCGGCACCGTCGCCGAAGCCGGCGCCAGCGCGTTCATGGTGCACGCGCGTAACGCCATCCTCAAGGGACTCTCGCCCAAGCAGAACCGCGAGGTGCCACCACTCAAGTACGATTACGTCTACCGACTCAAGCGCGATTTCCCCACGCTGACCATCGTCATCAACGGTGGCATCACCGGGATTCGCGACGTCGCGCGCGAGCTCGAACTCGTGGATGGCGTCATGCTCGGCCGCGCCGCGTATCACGATCCGTGGTTGCTCGCGCAGGCAGAGGCGGTGTGCTTCGCCGCCAAGGCACCGGTGCACACGCGTGGCGACGTCATCGCCGCGCTGGTGCCGTACACCGAGGCGCAGCGCGCGCGCGGCGTGCCGCTGCGCGCGATCGCGCGTCACGTGCTGGGGCTTTATCACGCACAGCCCGGCGGGCGGCGCTTTCGTCAGCTCCTGTCGGACGCGGCGCGCCTCGACGAAGGCGATCCGCATTTGCTGCTGGAAGCCGCCGCGCAGGTCGATGGTGAGGTGGCAGAAGCGGCCGACGCGCCGGCCTAGGACATTAACGGCGGCGCTTATTTCTCCACGCCGTCGGCGGATCGGCGCTGATCGTCTCCGCGAAGTCGCCGGGCGTGCCGCGCAGAAAGCGGTCGGGTGCGATTTCGGCGAAGATCGACGCGCCGACGTAGGCCACGACCAGGACGTAGACGACGATGCTCGTCGGAAGAATGTCGAGCGCGAAATAACACACCATCAGCACCGCCACCCAGCGCATCAGCACCAGTCCGAAGCGCTGCTTGAGCTTGAGTGCTTCCGGCGTGTGCGTGTCCAGCGCGCGGTAAAGGCTCACGTACGACCACAGCGCCATCGCGGACTGCACCAGCATCCCGATGCGAAGCGAGCGGTCCGCCAGCGCTTCGCGAAACGAGAAGCCCGAGATCGCGAGCGCGATCCCAACCGGCATGCCCAGCGGCACAGCAAAAATACCCACGACGAGCAGCGCGGCGAGCACGTAACCCGCTTGCGCGTTGAGCAGCGCGCCGATCCCGTCCGTGCTACCCGGCGCGAAGCTCCTGGCGAGTCCGGCGATGATCACCGCCATCGACAGCAGCGTGTCGAGAAAGTAGAGGATCAGCACGTTGGAAGCCGACCAATGGAAAAGAACGATTCCGGCGATCGGGATGATGTTGCGGGCGACGATTTGCGCGATGCCTAGCGGTGAGACGATAGCGTTCATCGCGGCAGTAGCTACGAGCGAACCGCGGCGGCCGGCCGCTCGTCCTCGATGTACTGGCGCACGATCGCGTCGAAATCGGGGTCGGCATGCATGCCCAGCGCGGGGCCCAGCAACGGAGCGAAGTTCGCCGGCCAGGTTGCGACGATGCGATCGATAACCGGATCGACTTGCCATTTGACCCGGTCGGCGATCGCGTCGCCGGCGACACGGCGCAGCGCGTCGACCATCGCATGCACCCCGACGCGCAGTCCGGGAACGTTCACCGACCGCGTATGCCCGAAGCCCGCTTGCGCGAACGCGTCCGCGGGCACCTCGTGGCCGACGATCAGGTTGTCGACGACGCTGCGCGGCGAGGTGACCCACATCGCCGCGCTCGGCACCACAGGGCACACCGCATCGACTCCCGACAGCGGCTCGCGAATCACCCCGCTCGCGAACGACGACGCGGCGCGGTTGGGCTTGCCGGGCCGGACGGTGACCGTGGGCAAGCGCAGCGACCGGCCATCGATGAAGCCTTTGCGCGTCATGTCGTAGACCAGGAATTCGCTCATGGCCTTTTGCGCGCCGTACGACGTCTGCGGCGTCAGCGGCGAATCGTCGCGTACGGGATCGGGCAGGACTCCACCGAACACCGCAAGCGAGCTGGTGAACACGACCTTCGGAGGTCGTGCCAGACGCCTGCAACGTTCGAGCAGGTTGCGCGTGGCGTCAAGATTGACGCGCATGCCGACGTCGAATTCGACCTCGGCCTGCCCGCTGACCACAGCCGCGAGGTGGAAAACCGACTCGGTGTCGGGCGTCAGCGCGCGCTCGATCGACGCGGGATCGGCGAGGTCTCCGGTGACCGACTCGACATGGTCACCGGTCACTCGCGAAGGCGCCACGTCGACGAGCACGATCTTCGAGATCTCGCGCTGGCGGCCTTGAGCATCGACCAGGGTCTTCCTGCGCAGCAATTCCCGCGCGAGTCGCGAGCCAAGAAATCCGGCTCCTCCGGTGATTACGACACGCATCCCGTCCCCTCGATTAAACGGGCACGCTCACCGCTCGGGTTCGCGCACCTGTGGGATGCATTATAAGATAGCGGTTTGGGGACGGAGTCCGCTATGTCGCGTCCGATCCATTTCGAAATTCACGCCTCCGATCCGCAGCGCTGCATCCGCTTCTACTCGCAGATGTTCGGCTGGACGTTCACCAAGTGGGAATCGCCGATGGATTACTGGCTGATCAAGACCGGCGAGAAAGGCACGCCCGGCATCGACGGCGGCATGATGCCACGTCGCGGTGACGCGCCCGCGATGATGCAGGCGGTGAACGCGTTCGTGTGCACGGTCGACGTCCCCGACATCGACGCGGCGATCAAGCGCGTCGGCGAGAGTGGAGGGACCATCGCGCTTCCCAAGATGGCGATCCCGACGGTCGGCTGGCTCGCGTATGCCCACGACAGCGAAGGCAACATCTTCGGCGTGATGCAGATGGACGCTGGCGCCAAGTGACGCACGCCGCGACGGCGGTCAGCCGGTACGGGCGCATCGTCGAGGCGATCGCGGAGCGCGGCATCTGCGTCGAACCTGCGTTTTTGGCTTCGCGCGACATCGCTGCACTGGCAGCCGACGCACGCCGCCGCGATGCCGCGGGCGAGTTGCGTGCCTCGGCCATCGGTCGCGGCACGTCGCGCATCGAGTCGCCCGGCGTGCGCGGCGACCGCATCGCGTGGCTCGATGCCGACGATCCAACATCCGCGCTGCGGCGCGCCCGCGTGGCGCTCGCCGCTTTGCGGCGCGAGCTCAACGCAGCGCTTTACCTCGGACTCGAAGAGCTCGAAATGCATTACGCGCTCTATCCTCCAGGCGCGGCTTACGCGCGTCATCGAGATCGTTTTCGCAATGACGATGCGCGCGTGGTCTCGTGTGTCATCTATCTCAACGATGCCTGGCAGGCGTCCGACGGCGGCGCGCTGCGGGTGTCCCTGAACGATGGTGAGACGCTCGACGTGCTTCCTGTGGGTGGCACGTTCGTCGCCTTCCTGAGCGCGACCTTCCACCACGAGGTTCTTCCAGCTCACCGTGAACGCCTCTCGCTCACCGGCTGGTTTCGTCGGTGCGCGACCTGATAGCGATGCCAAGTTCCGTTGCCCGGATGTCCAAGCTCGTGATCGCCACGCGCCAGTCGGCGCTTGCGCTTTGGCAGGCTCGTCATGTGCGCGATCGGCTTGCGGCGATGTACCCGTCGTGCGCCATCGAGCTGCTCGGCCTGACGACGCAGGGCGATCGCAGCGTCGATGTGCCGCTCGCCGATATCGGTGGCAAGGGCCTTTTCATCAAGGAGCTGGAACAGGCGATGCAGGACGGTCGCGCCGACATCGCGGTGCATTCGCTCAAGGACGTGCCGATGCTCATGCCGCCGGGTTTCACGCTGGCGGCGATGCTCGAGCGCGAGGATCCGCGCGACGCGCTGGTGTGTCGGGATCACCCATCGCTCGGCGCATTGCCGCCGGGAAGCATCGTCGGGACGTCGAGCCAGCGCCGCGAGGCGCAGCTGCGCGAGCGCCACCCATCGCTGGTGGTCATGCCGATGCGCGGCAACGTCGATACGCGTGTGCGCAGGCTCGACGAGGGCGCGTACGCGGCGATCATCCTCGCCGCGGCCGGACTCAAGCGGCTGGGGCGCGGCGATCGCATCACCGCCATGCTCGATCCCGACGAGAGCCTGCCGGCGATCGGTCAGGGTGCGATCTGCATCGAATGTCTTTCCGCGCGCGCCGATGTCTTTCAGATGATCGCCGCGCTGGCGCACGCGCCGACGACGCTCGCGGTCGTCGCCGAGCGCGCCTTCGGGCTGCGCCTTGGTGGAGATTGCCGCACGCCGATCGCCGCGTACGCCGGCGCGCAGGACGGCATGCTGCGCCTGCGCGGCCTGATCGCGCGTCGTGACGGCCGTGAGGTCATGCGCGGCGAGCGCACCGCGAGCGCGAGCTCCCGCGAGGCAGCCGTCGAGCTCGGTGAAGCAGTCGCGGCGGATTTCATCGCGCGCGGCGCGGAGCGCGTGCTCGCGAGCTGAGCAAGCCGATCGATGGCAGCGGGCCGACTCGACGGACGAGGCATCCTGATCACGCGACCGGCGCGCCAGGCCGCGGGACTCGCCGAAGTCATCGCCTCGATCGGCGGCGTCCCTCTGATCTTCCCCGCCATCGTGATTCTCCCTCCCGCTGACCGGCAAGAGCTCGAGCGCGTGCAGCAGGAACTCGCAACCTACGATTTCGCGGTGTTCGTCAGCGGCAACGCGGTGGAATACGGCATAGCCGATGCGAAGTCCTGGCCCAAAACCCTGCGCGTGTTCGCACCGGGCATGGGAACGGCGTCGGCGCTGATGGCGCTGGGCCTGCCCGACGTGCGCACGCCGACCTCGAGCATGGACAGCGAAGGATTGCTGGCGCTGCCGGAGCTCAACGACGTTGCCGGCAAGCGCGGCGTGATCTTCCGCGGCCGCGGGGGGCGAGAGTTGATTGCACGCACGCTCGCGGCACGCGGCGCCGACATCGACGTCGTCGAGTGCTATGTGCGCGCGCGGCCCGAAGCCAGCGCGGCCGGACTCGCGGAGGCTCTGAAAGCGGGACGCGTCGATGCCACCACGTTTACCAGCCGCGAGGGCGCCGACAACCTGTGGTCGATGCTCGACGCGGCTGCGCGCGCCGACTTCGCGAGCTTGCCGTGCTTCGTGCCGCACGAGCGCATCGCCGAACGCGCGCATTCGCTGGGCATCGCCGACGTCGTTGTCTCCTCCTCCGGCGACGCGGGCCTGATCGCGTCGTTGCTCGGCTACTTCAATCGTCGCGACAACGGCTGACGACCCGCATCGGCCGCGCATTGCTAGAATGCCGCACCTCGCTCATTCATAGGTCCAGCCATGAAGCCCGACATCATCGTCACCGCACCGCTGCCGCCATTTCTCTACGATCCTCTCAAGACAACCTACGAGTGCCACGACTACGTGCAGGCGAAGGACAAGCCTGCGCTGCTCGCGGCCGGTGGCAAGCGCATTCGCGGGCTGGTGCAGGGAGGCGGAACGGTCACCCCGGTCGAGCTGCTCGCGGCGCTTCCCGCGCTCGAGATCATCTCGGTGTTCGGCGTAGGCTACGACGGTGTGCCGGTCGCGTACTGCAAGGAGCGCGGCCTCAAGGTGACCAACACGCCCGACGTGCTCACCGACGACGTCGCGGATGTCGCGCTGGGGCTCATCCTCATGACCGGTCGTGCCTTCGTGAAGCTCAACCGCTTTGTGCACGCGGGCGAATGGGAAAAACGGGGGCCCGAGCTTGCCACCAAGCTTGGCGGTCGAAAGGTCGGCATCCTCGGACTGGGGCGCATCGGCAAGGCGATCGCGCAGCGCGTCACCGCGATGGGTATGCGCGTCGCGTATACGGGACGCAAGGCGCAGAAGGTCGATTACGAATTCATTCCCGATCTCAAGTCGCTCGCCGAGGCGGTCGACTTCCTGGTCGTCGCCTGTCCCGGCGGCGCGGCGACTCGCAACATCGTCGACGCCCGCGTGCTCGCCGCGCTGGGCAAAAAGGGAACGCTGATCAACATCGCGCGCGGGTCGATTGTCGACGAGCCGGCGCTCGCTGCGGCGCTGGAAGCCGGAACGATCAAGGGCGCGGGGCTGGATGTATTTGCCGACGAGCCGCACATTCCGCAATCGCTGATGCGCCTGGATAACGTCGTGCTGCTGCCGCACGTGGGTAGCGCCACGCGCGAGACTCGGCAGGCGATGGGCGACCTGTGCAAGGCGAATCTCGACGCGTGGTTCACGCAGCACAAGACGCTTACGCTGATTCCCGAACTCGCGTAAGCCTGCTTCCCTCCCAGTTGCAGGGCGGGACTAGTCCGGCGCAGGAGGTGGCGTCGCCGCTTTCGCACCGGGGGTGTGGAGCACGGCGACGAGCGAGGCTAGCACCAGCGCCAGCGCGATGAATTCGCTGAGCCCCGGCCGCTCGCCCAGGAACAGCATCCCCGAGAGCACGCCGACCACCGGCACCGGCAACGACGAC
>DASXBS010000185.1:0-43318 GCA_036491555.1 Casimicrobiaceae bacterium | reverse complement strand
CAAACACAATGCACAAGGTCGCGCACTACATTGAGGCTGCGGTGGCCGTCCCGCTGTTGCACATCGCCGATCCGACGGCCGCAGAAATCAAGCAGGCGGGGCATTCTGTCGTGGGACTACTTGGCACACGGTTTACGATGGAACAAGGTTTCTACCGGGAAAGGCTTCGCGAGCAGCACGGACTAGAGGTCATAGTGCCCGGCAACCAAGATCGCGAGATCATTCACCGGATCATCTATGAAGAGCTGTGTCTGGGCATCGTGAAGCCTGAATCACGCGCCGAATACCAAAGAATCATGCGAACCCTGGTTTCTCAAGGGGCGGAAGCAATTATTCTGGGATGCACTGAAATATCGCTTCTGGTGAGTCAGCAAGACGTTGATGTTCCTCTGTTCGACACCACGGTTATTCACGCCCGGGCGGCGGCAGAAGAGGCGCTCGCGCGGTGACGCCCAACCCTTCCATCGAGCGGACGTCTTCCAGCAAGCTTCGCTTGCTTCCGGCCGCCGCTCATGTCAAACGTTGATATGGTTTCTGGTGTCAACGGGGTCGAGCGCGGTTCTGCCTTGCGGCATCGTGGGTGCTGATGAAGGGCTCGATAGGAGACGCGGCGGGCTCATCTATGACGACGGTCGATCAAGCTGATATGCGTGCGTTGGATAGCACAAGACTGTTCTGCGTCATGGAGCTGCCTTGCGCCTCGGTCCCCTCAGCTGGGGAGGTGAAGCACTACTGTTGAACTGTGGGCACGACGCTAGCGATGCGCAACCACTGCTTGATCGCGTCGGTGGTCCCTTTCTCGCGGCCACGAGCGTGTCCGCGCGCCCCAGCGAAGACGGTGCCGGTCCTCCTAAAAAAAGCGCCCCACGGAGGGGCGCCGGAGGACAGACTGAGTTTGGGATGACCGGTTAGGGTCGGGGGGGATAAACCCAGCCTGCGGTTGCTCGTGTAGAGCTGTACAGTACTTCCCTCGATACCAATGGCCCGACTTATGACAACAGCATTATGCGCCGAGCGCCCGTGGCTTGGTCATGCCGTTCGTCGGCTGGCCCCGGCCGCCGGGAGTTACTGACCCATGCGCTGCTGCATATGGGCGCGGAACTGCTCCATCCGCGCAAGCCGAGCCGAGATCGCGTCGCGAACGACCGCCTTCTGCTGCGCACTGAACGTGGCGTAGAGGGCGAGCCATGCATCGCGCGCTGCCTTGCGCGCGCCCGCGTTCTGATCGTGCAAGGCATCAGCCTGCGCGGCCAGCGCCGCGAGATCGGGCTCTGGCTTGGCAAGCTCAGCCTGCGTCGCCGCCTTGAGCTGGTCCATCGCTGCCCGCATCGCCTGACGCACCGCCTGTGTTTGTGCGGCCGCCGCATCCCATTGCTGCTGCTGCGACGTGTTGAGGGCGAGCTTGTCCTTGACCGCCTGGATCACAGCGACCGGGTCGCCACCGCCGCGGTGCGGCATTTGCGCGTAGGCGGCCAAGCCCACTGCGGAGAGGCCGATCACCGAAAGTGCCACCAGAAATCGTTTCATCGTCTACCTTTCACGTAATCAATCAGGCCGCACCGGTTGGGCGGCCGACGGTTCTCAGGATAGGGCGCGGGTGTTTCGAAAGCATTGCCGGCTCGGACCGATGTGTAACGATGCGTTGGCGCCGCCACGATCCGCCGCGCACCCCCCGATGCGTTGAACGCCATTGTCCGCGTCGTGCGTCGCCATTGCACGCCGGGGTTGTAACCAATCATTGCCCTCGCGAGCGGGAGTTACAATTGCTGACAGCGGCGAGCGCGTGCGCCTCATCAACGCGTCTAGGATGCAGTCATGAAGCAGACCATTCCGAAAATACTCGTCATCGACGACGATCCCCGGCTGCGCGACCTGTTGGTGCGCTATCTCACCGAACAAGGCTTCCAGGTGCAGGCGCTTTCCGATGCGCGCGACCTGGACAAGAAGCTGCAACGTGATCCCCCTCACCTGCTCGTGCTCGATCTCATGCTGCCCGGCGAAGACGGCCTCGCAGTGTGCCGACGTCTGCGCGCCGCGGGAGAGATGGTACCGGTGATCATGCTGACCGCGAAGGGAGAGGACGTCGATCGCATCGTCGGCCTCGAAATGGGCGCCGACGACTACCTGCCCAAGCCGTTCAATCCGCGCGAGCTGGTCGCGCGCATCCAGGCCGTGCTGCGCCGTCACAGCGAGGGCGCCGCTCCTGGCGCGCCGGCGCTGCAGGGCAAGATCAGCTTCGGCCCCTATCGCCTCGACCTGACCACGCGAACGCTCACGCGCGACGACACCGCGGTGCCGCTCACCACCGGCGAATTTGGCCTGCTCAAGGTGCTGGCGACGCATCCCCGCCAACCGCTAGCCCGCGAAAAGCTGATGCTGCTCGCGCGCGGACGCGACCACGATGTATTCGATCGTGCGATCGACGTCCAGATCTCGCGCCTGCGCAAGCTGATCGAATCCGACGCCTCGTCTCCGCGCTATATCCAGACGGTCTGGGGTTTCGGGTACGTATTCGTTCCGAACGAGGCACCAAGCGAGGTTTCCGCCGGCGGCACCAGCGCATGACGCATCGACCCACCGCGCCGGAGTCCACGTGAGACTCTGGCCGCGCTCGCTGTTCGGGCGACTCGCCCTGCTGCTGCTGCTGGTGATCCTGATCAGCCAAGCGACCGCGATCTACCTCTTCCGCCAGGACCGCGCCGCGTTGATTGCACGGCAATTCGGCGATACCAAGATCGTGCAGATCAAGTCGCTGCGCGCGGCACTGGCGGCCGCCGATCCGCGCAGCACGGGCGCCACGCTCGCCCAGTTCGGCGAGGCGTATAAGGCTCGCATCGTCACCGACGACGAGCAGCCGCCGGCGCGACCCACGCCGCCGGGTCCGATCTTCGAGGAGCTCACCAACCACCTGAAGGCTGAGCTTGGCCCGGAGACCGAAATCCGAGTCCAGCCGCGCCTGCAATTGCTCTGGATCAAGCTGCAGGCGGGAGACCGCGTCTATTGGGCGGGATTCCCGCTGACCCGGCCTCCCGACAACACGCCGTCGCGCGCGCTGGAGTGGAGTCTGATCGCGTTAGCGCTCCTGCTGGTAAGTGCCTTCGCGTTCGCGCGCTACCTCTCCCGGCCGCTGCGCGAGCTCAATGCGGCTGTGGCGCGCGTGGGCGAGGGCAAGCTCCCGCCGCCGCTTCCGGAGTCGGGACCCACCGAGATCGTCAACCTGAATCGCGGGTTCAACAGCATGCTCGCGAACTTGCGCCAGGCCGAGAACGATCGCGCGCTGCTGCTCGCCGGCGTGTCGCACGATCTGCGCACGCCGCTGGCGCGACTGCGCCTCGGCGTCGAAGTTGGCATGTCCGAGGTCGCCGAGCGCGAGGCAATGGTCGCCGACATCGAGGACATGGACAAGATCATCGGCCAGTTCCTGGATTTCGCGCGCGGCGATCGCGATGCCGGCGGCGAGCAGCGCGAACTCAATGCCATCGTCGGTCCTCTCGTCGAGCGCTACGCCAAGACGGGCAAGGACATACGCTTCACCGCCGGCAAGCTGCCTGCCCTGATGCTGCGCGCGACGGCGATGTCGCGGCTGGTGGCCAATCTCCTGGACAACGCGCTGCGCCATGGCAGGGAGCCGGTCGAGGTGCGCACGAGCGCCACCGACCACGATGTCGTCCTGGAGGTTGCCGATCGTGGTCCCGGCATCCGCGCCGATGATGCCGAGCAGCTGAAGCGGCCTTTCACACGCGGCGAATCGGCGCGCACCGGTGCAAGCGGAGCCGGTCTCGGGCTGGCGATCGTCGAGCGCATCGCGCGCATGCACCGCGGCAGCTTCGACCTCGCGCCACGCGAAGGCGGCGGCGCCATCGCCCGCGTGCGATTGCCGGTCGACGAGCCCATTCCGATCAGCGCTGGCTGATCAGCAGGACGCTCGCCATCGCGGCGATGCCTTCGCCACGCCCGGTGAAGCCAAGGTGTTCGGTCGTTGTGGCCTTGACGTTGACCTGTTCCGGTGACGCATCGAGGTCGGACGCGATGTTGGCACGCATGCGCGGAAGGTAGTTCGCCAGTCGGGGGGCCTGCGCGACGATCGTCGCATCCACGTTCCCGAGCGCATACCCTGACGCGACCGCGAGCTCCCACACCTTGCGCAGGAGCACCCGGCTATCGACATTCCTGTACGCGGCATCGGTGTCGGGAAAATGCCGTCCGATGTCGCCCTCGCCGAGCGCGCCCAGGATCGCATCGCACACGGCGTGCACCAGCACGTCGGCGTCGGAATGGCCGTCGAGCCCGCGCTCGAAGGGAACGTCGACGCCGCCGAGCACCAGCCGGCGACCCTCGACCAGCGCGTGCGCGTCAAAGCCGTTGCCGATCCGCGGCGAGCCCGCGCTCATGGAGCGACCCGGTGCGCAAACCACGCCTCGGCCAGCGCGAGGTCGTCGGCGTAAGTGATCTTGACATTCGATGTGCTGCCGCGCACCAGCCGCGGCCGCATCCCCAGCGCCTCGACCGCCTGCGCATCGTCGGTCAACGCGCTTCCACGCGCTCGCTCCAGCGCCGTGCGCAGCAGCGCATAGCGAAACATCTGCGGAGTCTGCGCGCACCACAGGCCGTGACGGTCTTCGGTGCGCTCGACGCGCGCATCGGCGAGATCGCTGCCCTGCGCGCGCTTGAGCGTGTCCGAGACCGGAATCGCGAGCAGTCCGCCGACCGGGTCGTCGCCGATCGCATCGGCGAGCCTGGCCAGCAGCGCGGCAGCGATGCACGGCCGCGCCGCGTCGTGCACCAGCACCCAGTCGTGGTCGGCGACGCGCGAAGCGATCGCGTTCAAGCCGTTGGCCACCGACTCGCTTCGGGTCGCGCCGCCGCAGTTCAACGGCACGACGAGCGGCGAATCGGTCCACGCTTGCGCGAAGCGCGTGTCTCCCGGCGCGAGCACCACGAATACCCGGTCGAGCGCGCCCCACTCGAGCAGTGCTTGCAGCGTCCGCACGATGACCGGCGCACCGGCGAGCTGAGCGTATTGCTTAGGCACGCGGCCGCCGAAGCGCGCCGAGCTTCCCGCGGCAGGAATCAACGCAAAGCGGCGCGGCTCAGCCACAAGGAGGACGTGGCGAGGGTGAGCGCGCGCGGATCATCACTGCGCCGCCAGAGGAGCGAGCGCATCGCGTATCGCCGGCGGAACGGTCGAGGGCCGGTTGGTTTCGCGGTCGACCCAGACGTGGACGAAATGCCCGTCGGCGGCCGCGTCGTCACGGCCCGCCGCGAACAAACCGATTTCGTAGCGCACCGAGCTCTTGCCGACCTTGGTTACGCGCAGGCCCGCGTCGACGATGCCCGGAAACGACAGCGGGTAATGAAAGCGACAGCACGTCTCGACGACCACGCCGATGACCGGCGCATACCGCACATCATGACCGGCGTCGATGAGATGCTCGTTGACGATGGTATCGAAATACGAGTAATAGACGACATTGTTGACGTGGCCGTAGCTGTCGTTGTCCAGCCAGCGCGTGGGAATGGCAAGAAAGCGCCGGAACCCGGCGCGTGTGGGCGCCGCCGCCATCTCACTCGACCTTGACCACCTGCCGCGATCGAAGCCGCGCCTCGAAGAGCTCGATCCAGTGGCGTACGGGCCTGGTGGCGCCGCTGGCAAGATGCGAGAGGCAGCCGACGTTGGCGGTGAGGATCATGTCGGGTTCATCCGCTTCGAGCGCAGCCAGTTTATTCGCCCTCAGCTCCCTCGACAGGGCGGGTTGCAACAGCGAATACGTTCCCGCCGATCCGCAGCACAGGTGGCCGCTGGCGACGTCGGCGAGCTCGAGCCCGATCGCTTCCAGAATCTCCTCGACCCGGCCCCCCAGCTTCTGCCCATGCTGCAGGCTGCACGGCGACTGGAAAGCAACCTTCTGCGGTCCATGGTCCATCGCGACCTTCGGCGCGAACCGCTTCCACTCGGCGGCGACCACTTCGACCGGGTCGCGCGCGATATCCGAAACGCGTCGCGCCCGCGTCGCGTACGCCGGGTCATCTCGCAACAGCCTTGCATAGTCCTTGACCAGTACGCCGCAGCCGCTTGCCGACACGACGATTGCTTCCGCTCCCGCCTCGATATGTGGCCACCACGCGTCGATGTTGCGACGCGCCCGGTCGAGTGCGCGGTCGTGTGCGCCCAAGTGCTCGTCAATCGCCCCGCAGCATCCGCCGCCTGACACGCGCACCAGCGTCACGTCGATGCGATCGAGCACCCTCGCGAGGGCGGCATCGATCGACGGCGCGATCGCATTCTGGACGCACCCGGTCAACGCGAGCATCCGACGCGAATGACGCGCCTTGGGCCACGCGCGCGCGCGCGTCACGACCGGAATGTGCTGCGCGAGCCGTTGCGGCAGGAGCGGACGAACCGCGCGTCCAACCAGCAGCGCGGCACCAAACACGCGCCGTCGCGATAGCCCTGCGCGCAGCACCCACCGCGCCGCACGCTCGCCAGCTGTTCGCGGCACCTGCGCCTCGACGACGCGGCGTCCTATATCGGCCAGGTCGCCATAGCGAACGCCCGATGGACACGTGGTCTCGCAACTGCGGCAGGTCAGACAGCGATCGAGGTGGAGCTGCGTGCTCGCCGTCGCCGGCGCACCTTCGAGCACCTGCTTGATGAGATAGATGCGGCCACGCGGTCCATCGAGCTCGTCACCAAGCAGCTGGTAAGTAGGACACGTCGCGGTGCAGAAGCCACAGTGCACGCATGCACGCAGGATCGCGTCGGCCTCGATGCCGTCGGGCGTGCCCTTGATGAAATCGGCGAGTTTGGTTTCCATTGCTTTCCCTACCACTCCGCGTACATCCGTCCCGGATTGAGGATACCCGCGGGATCGAATGCCGCTTTCAGTCGCCGGTGCACCGTCATCAGTGCACCCGGCAGCGCCGTGAAAACACCGGCAGACTTGTCTTCGCCGCGAAACAGCGTCGCATGGCCTCCATGCACCGTCGCCCATTCGCGGATCGCGTGACCCTGCGCAATCGAGTCGACGCGAAACCAGCGCAACGCCCCGCTCCATTCGATAAGCGTCGGTGCAGCCACAAGCGGCTGGGGGGCGGTCGCGCGTACCGATGCACGCCACAACGCGCCATCGCCCTCGGCGAAAAAAGCGTGGCGCTGCTCGCGCACGCTCGACCAGAACGCCTCGGCGTCGGGTAGGACATCGCCGCCGATGCGCCGTTCGGCGGCGGCGATCGCGCTTGTTGCGCCGGACAGTCGGACGCTCATCCGATCCCGATGCCAGCAGGTCCCCGAAACCACCAGAGGCAATGGGCTCCACTCGGCGAAACGGGCCAGCGCCTGGTCGAGGGCGACATCGAGACACACCGTGCGTTCTGACCGTGGTTGCGGCAGGCATTTCAGCGATGCATCGAGAATGATGCCAAGCGTTCCCAGTGATCCGGCGAGCACGCGCGAGACATCGAAGCCAGCGACGTTTTTCATCACGCGACCGCCGAAACCGAGCTCGTCGCCCTTGCCGTCGAGCAGGCGCACGCCGAGCACGACGTCGCGCACGGCGCCAGCATAGGGTCGGCGTGGTCCCGACAGCCCCGCTGCGATGCACCCGCCGAGCGTGGCGCCATCCCCAAAATGAGGCGGCTCGAAAGCGAGCATCTGCTGCTCGGCGGCGAGTGCGCTCTCAATCTCCGAGAGCGGTGTACCGCAACGCGCGGTGACGACGAGCTCGGTCGGATCGTAGTCGACGATACCGCGATGCTCGCGCGTATCGAATGCCTCGCCGGCGATGACCTGGCCATAGAAGTCCTTGGTGCCGGCGCCGACGATGCGCAGCGGCGAGTGCGCCGAGGCGGCCGACAGGACGCGTTCGCGCCAGCACGCGACGGTACTCATCGTCGTGACAGGGTCACGGATGCGGCGCCTTGCCGGGCATGACCAGCACTTCGGTTTCACGCGATGCGTCGGCGGCCCATTGCATCATTGCCGGCAGCGCCAGCAGCGCCTCGAGATACTCCTGCGACCCTCCGGTCAACACGACGCCGTAGCTGCGAAAGCGGAACGCTACCGGACACCAGAATGCGTCGACGATGCTGAATGCGCCGCACAGGAAAGGCCCGCCTTCGCCGAAGCGCGCGCGGCCTTCGCGCCATATCGTATCGATGCGGGCGACGTTGGCTGCCGTTTCCGGCGTCGGCCGCATGCTCGTGTGCACGCGCAGATCCATGCTGAACTGGTCACGCAGATCGGCGAAGCCTGAATGCATTTCAGCGCTGGCGCAACGCGCCCATGCGCGCGCGCCGTCGTCCTCAGGCCAAAGGCCGGGATGGCGCTCCGCAAGGTACTCGGCAATCGCAAGCGAATCCCAGACTACGCGCTTGCCATCGTGCAGGCAGGGCACGCGCGCCGAGGGCGAAACTGCAAGCAGTCGCGGCTTCGACTCAGCGCCGTACAGCGATATCCTTTCCTCGCGAAAGCCGATGCCGGCGTTTTTCATGAGCACCCACGCGCGCAGCGACCACGACGAGTAATTCTTGTTGCCGATGTAGAGCGTATACATGGATTCGAACCCGATGCCAGTTGAATGGAGGGTACGACGCGGCCCGCGGGCCCGCGGATTTCGCTAGAGCGGGACTGTCTTGCCGGGATTCATGATGTTGTCGGGATCGAGCGCTCGCTTTATCGCGCGCATCGAGTTCACGGCCTCGCCGTGCTCCTGCGCGAGAACGTCGAGCTTGTGCCAGCCGATGCCGTGCTCACCGGTGCACGTGCCGCCCATCGAGATCGCGCGCATCGACACGCCCTTGGCGAGCGCCTCGGCGCGCTCGCGCTGCTCGGACGATGCGGGGTCGAAAAGGACGACCAGGTGAAAGTTGCCGTCACCGACGTGTCCCAGGATCGGAGCGATCAAGCCGCTGGATTCGACGTCGCGACGCGTCTCGATGATGCAATCCGCGAGCCGCGAGATCGGCACGCAGGCATCGGTGGCGAACGAGGTCATGCCCGGGCGATACGCCATCGCCGCGTAATACGCCGCATGGCGCGCTTTCCACAGTCGGGTGCGGTCCTCCGCCTGCGTCGCCCACTGGAATGCGCTGCCGTCGAATTCGGCACAGATCGCCTGCATGGCTTCGCTCTGTTCGCGCACGCCGGCGGGCGAGCCATGGAACTCGAAGAACAGCGTCGGCTTGATCTCGAAGCCCTCGAGCTTCGAGTAGCGGATCGACGCGTCCATCTGAACGTCGTCGAGCAGCTCGATGCGCGCCACCGGAATGCCGGTCTGCATCGCCATGATCACCGCGTTGACCGCGTTCTCGAGATCGGAAAACTGGCAAACCGCAGCGGCGATCGCCTCGGGTACCCCGTAGAGACGGACCGCGACCTCGGTGATGACGCCCAGCGTTCCCTCGGCACCGACGTACAGCCGCGTGAGATCGTAGCCAGCGCTCGACTTGCGCGCCCGCCCGCCGGTGCGGATCAGTTTGCCTTGCGCGGTAACCACGGTGAGCCCGAGCACGTTCTCGCGCATGGTGCCGTAGCGCACGGCGTTGGTACCCGATGCGCGCGTGGCTGCCATGCCGCCGAGCGTCGCGTTAGCGCCGGGATCGATCGGAAAGAACAGACCGGTGCCCTTGAGCTCTGCGTTGAGCTGCTCGCGGGTGACCCCCGCCTGCACGCGGCAATCGAGGTCGCCGGCATTGATCTCGAGCACGCGGTTCATCTGCGAAAGATCGACGCATACGCCGCCATAGAGCGCGGCGACATGGCCCTCGAGCGAGGTGCCCACTCCGAAAGCGATGACCGGCACGCGCGCGGCCGCGCACAGGCGCACGGTCGCGACCACCTCCTCGTTGGTGTGCGGATACACCACGACGTCGGGCATGCCGGCATCGGCCAGGCCTTCGCCGTGGCTGTGCTGCTCGCGCACCGCACGTCCCGTGCTCGCGCGCTCGCCGTAGTCTCCGCACAGCGTGCGCACCACGCCGGCGAGCGCACCGGGGTCGGGCCGTACCAGGGTCGCGCTGCTCATCTGGAACTCCTAGAAGCGTGGCAATTCGGGATGCGGAAGCGCTCCGCCACGGACGTGCATCCGGCCCATCTCCGCACAGCGGTGCAGCGTGGGCACCGCCTTGCCGGGATTGAGCAGATCCTCGGGGTCGAACGCATGCTTGACCGCGTGGAAGCGCGCAAGTTCGAGTGGCGCGAACTGAACGCACATCTCGTCGATCTTCTCGATGCCGACGCCGTGCTCGCCGGTGATGGTGCCGCCCGCCGCGATGCACGATTCGAGGATGCGCGCGCCGAACGCGGTGGTCTTGTCCGCGTCACCCGGACGGTTCGCATCGTAGAGTATGAGCGGATGGAGGTTGCCGTCGCCGGCGTGAAAGACGTTCATGCAGGGCAAGCCGAACTCCTGCGACAACGCGGCGATCTCCTTGAGAATGGGCGCCAGCGATCGCCTCGGAATCGTCCCGTCGATGCAATAGTAGTCGGGCGAGATGCGTCCGGCCGCCGGGAACGCCGCCTTGCGCCCCGACCAGAACTTGAGTCGCTGCGATTCGCTTTGCGATGCTTCGATGAGCGTGGCGCCGCAGCGCTCGAGCAGTCCGCGCACGGTCTCGACCTCCTCGGCGACCTCCTCGGGGGTGCCGTCGGATTCGCAGAGCAGGATAGCCTCGGCATTCTGCGGGTAGCCGGCATGCACGAAAGGCTCGACCGCGGCGATGGTCAGCTTGTCCATCATCTCCAGACCGGCGGGAATGATGCCTGCTCCGATAATGGCGGCCACCGCGTCTCCCGCCTTGGCGACGTCGTCGAACGCGGCGAGGATGCATCGAGCCGCTTGCGGCAACGGCGTGAGCTTGACCGTCACCTCGGTGATGATGGCAAGCAGCCCTTCGGATCCTGTGATCAGCGCGAGCAGGTCGAAGCCCGGCGCATCCAGCGCATCGCCACCGAGCTCGACGATCTCGCCGTCGATCAGCACCGCGCGCACCCGGCGCAGGTTGTGCACGGTCAAGCCGTATTTGAGGCAGTGAACGCCCCCGGAATTCTCGGCGACGTTGCCGCCGATGGTGCACGCGATCTGCGACGAGGGATCGGGCGCGTAGTAGAGCCCGTACGCGGCGGTCGCCTCGGAGATCGCGAGATTGCGAACGCCGGGCTGCACTACCGCGCTGCGCGTCGCCGCATCGATGGACAGAATGCGATTGAATTTCGCGAGCGACAGAACGACGCCATTGCGATGAGGCATCGCACCACCCGAGAGACCGGTTCCCGCGCCGCGGGCGACTACGGGAACATGTGCGGCGTGGCAGAGCTTGAGGATGGCCACAACCTGCGCTTCGTTCTCCGGAAGGATGACCGCCTGTGGCTGCTCCCGGAAAAGCGTCAGTCCATCGCATTCGTAAGGACGCGTGTCCTCCGGCGCGGTGAGCAACGCCGAGGGAGCTACGATTTCGCCGAGTGCGGCAACGAGAGTCGGATCAAGCATTGGGTCGTATCGCCGCCAAATTATTCCACAAAGCCCCACCGCCGGCCACGCGCCCGAGCGCGGGGTCACCGCGCTCGTCTATAATGGACCCTCGCCGACGCAGGCTTTAGCCGGACTCGGCCGATGCCGGGAGGCCCCGAACGAATGGATCCGGGTGAGATCTACGCAAAGACCGAGGAAGGCGTTCGCGAGCTCAAGGAGCGCCAGCGAAACCTTCCGATTGCTTTGCGCACACTGCTCATCATGGTCGATGGCAACCGGACCGTCGCCGAAGTCCTGGAGCGCGCCCGGGCGCTCCGCGTCGATGCGGCGGCGCTCGGATCGCTCGAGCGCGCCGGTCTCATCTCGAAGCGTTTCAGCGCGCCGTCGGCTTCGAACAGCGGATCCGCGCCTGCTCCGCGCAGCGAAAGCGAAGTGCAGCGCTTTCTCGCTGCCCAGCAGCAGATGAGCGATGCGATCAATGCGCATCTCGGATTTCGGGGTTACATGATGATGATGCGGCTGCAACGCGCGGCGAATCTGCGCGACCTGCACGATCTGCTTCCCGATTTTGCCCAGGCTCTGGTCAAGCGCATCGGCGTCGACGCAGCGACGCCGATCGTCGCTCCTCTGCAGCAGCTGATCGCGCAAGAGCGCTGACCTCCATCGCGAAGCGGCGCGCGATGTCCTCGCCGAATCCCGATCCCGCGCCGGTCACGATCGCCACCTTCTGCTCGAGTCTCATCGGTCTTCCGCACCCTTGCGGCGCATCCTTATGAGGGGTCGTCCACATGGTGGCAAAGCATCAACCGCGTTGGCCGATGCTCGCCGGAAACGTCGGCGGCCGCCGCGCAAGGCTCGCCTGCTCGAACGCGAAAGCGATGCGCAACAACGTCGGCTCGCTCCAGGCACGGCCGAAAAACGACACGCCTACCGGCAGTCCCGACACAAAGCCCGCGGGCACCGTGATGCTCGGATATCCCGCCACCGCCGCCGCGCTCGAACTGCTCGCGATCGCGTGATCGCCGAGCAGGTAGTCGGCGATCCATGCCAGCGCATCGGTTGGCGCGACTATCGCGTCGAGACGCTCGCGATCCATCACGGCGTCGATGCCTTCAGTGCGTGAGATGCGCTTGCAGGTGGCCAGCGCTTCCAGGTATTCGGGATTGGACAACGGTCCCTTTGCCTGCGCCTTGATGAACAGGTCCTGCCCGAAGTAGGGCATTTCCCGCGCGCGAAAGCGCTCGTTGAAGGCGATCAGCTCCTGCAGCGAGCGAACGTCGCCGGCGCGCTGTTGCAGATAGACGTCGAGATCGGCCTTGAGCTCGGTAAGAAGCACCATGAGCTCCGGGTCGGCGAGCTTGTCCATGTTGGGCAGGTCGGCGGGATCGACCAGGATCGCGCCGGCCTTGCGCAGGATGGCGAGCGCCACATTGATCACGGCGTCGACGCCGTCCAGTGTTCCAAAGTAGTTGCGCGCCACTCCGATGCGCGCGCCGCGCAGCCCGTCGCGATCGAGGAACTGCGTGTAATCCGCGTGAATGTGCCCTTCGCTCGCGGCGGTCGCGGAGTCCTCAGGATCGGCGCCGGCGATCACGCCAAGCACGATGGCGGCGTCACGCACGGTGCGCGTCATCGGTCCCGGCGTGTCCTGCGTATGCGCGATGGGAATGATGCCGGTTCGGCTGGCGAGTCCGACCGTCGGCTTGATGCCGACGATGCCATTGATCGACGACGGGCTCACGATCGAGCCGTCGGTTTCGGTCCCGATCGCCACCGTGCACAGGTTCGCCGCCACCGCGGCGCCCGAGCCCGAGCTCGATCCCGATGTGTTGCGATCCAGCGCATAGGGATTGCGCGTGCGGCCCCCGCGCGCGCTCCAGCCACTGGTCGAGCGCGTCGAGCGGATGTTCGCCCATTCGCTCAGGTTGCTCTTGCCGAGGATCACCGCGCCCGCCGCGCGCAACCGCGCGACGATAGGAGCGTCGCGCGGCGCAGGCGCGCCGAGTAGCGCCAGCGATCCCGCGGTCGTGTGCGTGCGATCGCCGGTCTCGATGTTGTCCTTGATCAGCACCGGCACGCCGTGCAGCGGTCCCTTGATCGTGGCGCGCGCGCGCTCGCGATCGAGCTCGTGCGCGATGGAACGCGCATCGGGATTGAGCTCGAGCACGCTCTTCAGCGTGGGTCCGGCGGCGTCGATCGCCTTGATGCGAAGGAGATACGCGTCGACCACACCGGTGGCGCTGAGCGCTCCCGATGCGAAGCGCTCCTGCAGCGCATCGATGGTGATCTCGTCGAGCGCAAACGCCCCCGTGGCTGCGCCTGCCTTTCCCGCGCCCGCGGCGCCGTCGGCTGGCAATATCGCCGCAGAGACCAGCGTCGCGTTGAACAGCAGACCTTCACGCAGGAACCGCCGGCGGTCAACGCCCATCGCGAACACTCGCTCTCATCGTCTAGCCGTGGCGCACGACCACGGTCTTCAGCGCGGTGAAGCCATACAGTGCCTCGAAGCCCTTCTCGCGGCCATAGCCGCTGGACTTCACGCCACCGAAGGGCAGCTCCACGCCGCCTCCGGCGCCGTAGTTGTTGATGAAGACCTGCCCGCACTTGAGCGCGCGCGCGAGGCGGAGCTGGCGAGCGCCGTCGCGGGTCCACACACCGGCGGCGAGCCCGAACTCGGTCGCGTTGGCAAGCGCCACCGCGTGCGCCTCGTCGGTGAACGGCATCGCCGCGAGCACCGGTCCGAAAATTTCCTCCTGCGCGAGGCGATGGTTCGGCGGCACATCTCGAAACAGCCTCGGCACTTCGTAGTAGCCGCCCTTGGGCGCGTCGGACATCAGCGTTCCCTGCGCGACCATCGGAATGCCGTGGCGCTCCGCCTGCGCGATGAACAGGCGCACCCGCTCCTGCTGCGATGCGCGGATAAGCGGGCCGCAATCGGGATCGGCGAGCGCTGGCCCTGTGCGCAGGTCGCCGAAGCGCTCGGCCAGCGAGGAAAGGACCGGCTCGTAACAGGTCTCCTCGATCAGCAGGCGGCTTCCCGCGGAGCACGTCTGCCCCGCATTCTGGATGATGGCGCTCACCACCGCGGGCAGCGCCGCGGCCAGGTCGGCGTCGGCGAACACGATTTGTGGCGACTTGCCGCCGAGCTCGAGCGTGACCGGGCAATGCCGCTTCGCCGCTTCCTGCGCGACCTGTACGCCAGTGGTGGGCGAGCCGGTGAACGACACGTGCTGCACTCCGGGGTGCGACACCAGCGCGGTCCCCGCTTCGCGTCCAAGCCCGGTGACGATGTTGATCGCGCCGGCGGGAAGCCCGACGGCCGCGGCGAGCTCGGCGACGCGCAGCAGCGAAAGACATGCATCCTCCGCGGGTTTCACCACGCAAGCGTTGCCCGCGGCCAGCGCGCCGGCCACCGAGCGCCCGAAGATCTGCAGCGGGTAGTTCCAGGGAATGACGTGCGCGGTGACGCCGTGCGCCTCGCGCCAGGTTAGCACCGTGTAACCGGGCGCATACGGCAGCGTTTCTCCGTGCAGCTTGTCGCAGGTGCCGGCGTAGAACTCGAAATAGCGCGCGCACGCGATGACGTCGTTCTTGGCCTGCGACCAAGGCTTGCCGCAGTCGCGCGACTCGATGTTCGCGAGCTCCACCGCATGATCGAGGAGCGCCTGCGACAGCTTCGCGAGCGCGCGGCCCCGCGCTACCGGAGCCAGCGCTCCCCACGCGCCATCGCGCGCACGCTGCGCGGCCGCGACGGCGCGGTCGACATCGGCCGCGTTGCCGCGCGCGATCTCGGCGAAGGCACAACCGTCGCTCGGGTCAATCATCGGCAGCGTCTCGCCCGACGACGACGCAACCTGCGTGTTGTCGATGAAATGCCGCGGCGGCACGCGGATGACGGCGGTGTCCATGATCGTGAGTGGGTGCGCGAGGGCGCTCTTACTTCGCTGGACGGAACTTGTGCGCCAAAGTGTTCTCGTCGGTGCGCGGCACGTATGTGATGCCGTCGCGCGTCGCCCACAGGTTCACCTGGAAATGCAGCGGGATGATGCCGGTATCGTTGATCGCCAGCTCGGTCGCGCGCTGGAGCATGGCTTCGCGCTTCGGATCGTCCACCGTTGCCAGCGCCTGCTCGAGCAGCGCATCGACCTTGGGATTCGAATAGCGCCCGCGATTCGCGGTGCCGAAGCCCTTGTCCTTGTTGTACGTGGCGAGCAGCGCCTTGAGCGGGCTCGACGCCTCACCCGTGCCCGAGCTCCAGCCCACCAGCATCAGGCTGAACTTGAGCTCGGTGGCCTGCGCGAAAAAGGGCGCCGAAGGCATTGCCTCGACCTTGGTCACGATGCCCACGCGGGTGAGCATCTGCGCAACGGCCTGCGCGATCTTCGCGTCGTTCACATAGCGGTTGTTGGGTGCATGGATGGTAAGGCCGAAACCGTCGGGATAACCGGCTTCGGCGAGCAGTTTTTTTGCGCCCTCCGGGTCGTACGCTTCAACCTTGAGGTTCTTGGTGGTGCCGAACATGCCATCGGCGAGCAGTTGGCCGGCGGCCACCGCCTGACCTTCCATCACCTTGTCGACGATCGCCGGACGATTGATCGCCTTCGACATCGCCTTGCGCACTCGCGCATCCTTGAGCGGATTCTTGGCGAGCGGCTTGCCGTCGCGATCGGTGACGAAGGGGGACACGTCGCGATCGCTGTCCATGTGCAGGAAGATGAGCCGGTCCGCGATGATGGTATACAGATTGAGCTTTTTGTCGGCGCGGATGCGCGCGACGTCCGACGTCGGCACATATTCGATCGCCTGCACGTCTCCCGCGAGCAGCGCCGCCACGCGCGAGGCATCGTTCGGAAGCAGCCGCAGCGTCACCTTTTCCCACGGCGTCTTGCCACCCCAGTAGCCGTCGTAGCGCGCGAGCTCGATGCGATCCCCCTTCGCGTAACGCACGAGCTTGTACGGCCCGGTGCCGATCGCAGCCTTGCCGTTGTTGAAGTCCTCGGTCGAGGCCTTTGCCGCCTGCTTCGAGATGATGGCGACCTGCGTCATGTCGGACGGCATCAGCGGGTACGGCGCCGCTGTCTTGAAGCGGATCGTGTACGGATCGACGACGATGATTTCCTTGATCTGCTTGGTGAAGGCGGTGAATGGCGAAGGGCTGTTCGCAACGAGCGGAACGCGCTCGATCGACGCCACCACATCGGCAGCCGTAAACTCGCTGCCGTCGTGGAACTTCACGCCCTTGCGCAGCTTGAATTCCCACGTCGTCGGATCGACCGTCTTCCACGACTCGGCGAGGCCAGGAATCGCTCTTTGCCGCTCGTCGCGCAGCACCAGGTAATCGAAGATATGCGCAGCGACGTTGTTGTTCGGGGTGACATTGTGAAAGTGCGGATCGATCGCGGTGACGTCTGCACCGATGCCGATCCTGAGGTCGGTCGCGCACGCGCACATGGAGCCAAAGGCGGCCACGCCGAGCACGAGCACGGCATGGAAGCATCGCTGAAACACCATGGAACCCCCCGGTCGGCGCGAGGTCGAACTCGCATGGACAAGCATAGCGGAACAGTAACGAATTGTAACGTCGCGTCGTCGACGCAGTTGTGCGTCAACTGCACGTCACGCGCGAACGTTGGTGTAAGCGTTCCGCGCCGCTTGCGGATCAACAGCATGGAGGTCGTATGAATCACCGAATCAACCGTCGTCGTCTTGCAACAGCTCTGTCTGCCGCGGCCATCGTCGCAGCAGGCATTGCCATCGCGCCGAGCGCGTCCGCGGGCGGTAGCGTGGCGGTGTCAATCGGCGTGCCGGGGCTCGCGGTCGGATATTCCAATCATGGGTACGGATACGTCGCGGCGGCACCGGTTCCGGCGCCGGTTCCTTACACGTACGCGCCCTATCCCTACTACACCGATCCTTATGCGGTCACAGCGCCCGTCGTGACCTATACCGCGCCGGTCGTTTACGCGCCGTACTACCGCCCGTATGTGCGCGCCTATGCGCCGTACTATCGTGGTCCGGTTCACGTCGGCTACTACGGGCATTACCACCACTAGCTGCACGCAGCGTATCGCGCTCGAAGCGTGCGCGGGCCTGAGCGATCAGGCCCGCGCTGTTATGGCGGCGCTCGATAGCTGATGCGATAGATTGCCCCGGCGGTGTCATCCGAAACGAGCAGAGCACCATCGGGCGCCACCAGCACATCGGCCGGTCGTCCCCAAGCCTCCTGTCCCTGCAACCACCCGCTGGCGAACGGCTCGTAGGAAACCGCCTTTGCGCCGTCCAGCCTGACCAGCGTGATCCGGTAGCCTACTTTGGCGCTGCGGTTCCACGATCCGTGCTCGGCAATGAAGATCTGGTTTCGATAGGCGGCCGGAAACTGCGTGCCGGTGTAGAAACGCATCCCGAGCGCAGCGACGTGCGCGCCGAGGGCCTGCACCGGCGCGACGAAATCCGAGCACGGGTGCTTGCGACCGTATTCGGGATCGGCGATGCTGCCCGCGTGACAATACGGGTAACCGAAGTTCTCACCGGCGCGCACCGCGCGATTGAGCTCGTCCGGAGGAAGATCGTCGCCGAGCATGTCGCGGCCGTTGTCGGTGAACCATAACGCGCCGTTGCGCGGCTCCCAGTCGAAGCCCACGGTATTGCGCACGCCGCGCGCGTACACCTCGAGCCCCGAACCGTCCACGTTCATGCGCATGATATTCGCGTAGCGATCGGGATCGGGTTCGCAGATGTTGCATGGCGCGCCGACTGGAACGTAGAGCTTGCCGTCGGGACCGAAGGCGATGAATTTCCAGCCGTGGTGTGTTTCGCTCGGGAAGCGATCGCTGACGACGACGGGTGCGGGCGGATCGGCCAGGTGGTCTTCGATGTCGTCGAAGCGCAGGATACGGTTGATTGCCGACACGTAGAGGGCGCCATCGCGAAAGGCGACTCCGGCGGGCGATTTGAGATTGGACGCGATCGTGATGACCTGAGGGGCGGCGCCGTTGCGCATGCGCAACGCATAAACGTTTCCGGCCTGCGTCGATCCGACGAACAGCGTGCCCTTCGCGCCCCATGTCATGGCGCGCGCGTTGTCGACGCGCGCCACCAGCTCGATCGTGAATCCTGGCGGCAGCTTGATCTTTTCCAGCGGCAGTGCCTGCGCCGAGGCCCGATCCGCTCCCAGCGCAACACCGAACAGCAGCACGAGAACAACATTCCATCGGTGCATCGGACTCTCCTTAAGGTGGAATGGGTCGCTGGTACCCCGCGGTGCACGATCGCGGCGAGCGTCGCTGTCGACAGGATGGCATTGACATGGACCCGCACGGTTCATATCCTGTTCCCTCCACCCGCAGGAATTCCGACGTGAACTCCCCTACCGCCGTGGCCGATCGCGTCGAACTCGTCGGCCTGGACCTGATCCGCACGCTTGTCGCCTTCGACACCACGAGCCGTGGTTCGAATCTCGCCCTGATCGACTGGGTCCGCGATTATCTGGCCGGCCACGGAATCGATTCGCAGCTTACCTTCGACGACGACCGGCGCAAGGCCAATCTGTTCGCGACGCTGCCCGCGCGCGACGGTGAGGCGTCGCGTGGCGGCATCGTGCTATCGGGCCACACCGACGTCGTTCCCGTCGATGGACAGCCTTGGAGCACGCCGCCTTTCGAAGCGACCATCATCGGCGATCGACTCTATGGGCGCGGCAGCGCGGACATGAAAAGCTTTTCGGCGATCGCGCTGGCCTTCGTCCCCGAATTCCTGAGGCGCGGACTCAAGCGTCCGCTGCACTTCTCGCTGTCGTACGACGAGGAGGTTGGCTGCGTCGGCGTGCGCCGCCTCATCGCGGACATCGGCGCGCGCGGCATCAGGCCCGCCGGATGCATCGTGGGCGAGCCCACCGGAATGCATCTCGTAGTCGCGCACAAGGGCAAGAAGAGCTACCGGTGCCGCGTTCGCGGCCATGAAGCGCATTCCTCGCTAACGCCGCGCGGCGTCAACGCGGTACAGGTCGCCTGCGAGATCGTGACCTTCCTCACGCACATGGCGCGACGATTTCGTGATCGCGGCACCTTCGATGCGGCGTACGACGTTCCCTACACGACGGTGCACACCGGCGTGATCCGCGGAGGAACCGCGCTCAATATCGTGCCCCGCGACTGCAGTTTCGATTTCGAGTTCCGCCACCTGCCTTTCGACGATCCGGATGTTCTGTTGAGCGAAGTGAAGCGCTTCGCGGCGACGCTGTTGCCGGACATGCACGCGGTCAATCCCGCGACCTACATCGAATTCGATCAGCTCTCGTCGATGCCCGGCTTCGATACGCACGGCGGCAGCGACATAGCGGAGCTGGGCGGCCGTTGCAGCGGCACACACGACTTGCGCAAGGTTTCGTTCGGCACCGAGGCATCGCTGTTTCACAATGCCGATGTCTCCACCGTTATTTGCGGGCCGGGGCACATCGAGCAGGCGCACCAGCCCGACGAATGGGTGTCGCTCGCCCAGCTCGCGCAATGCGAGGCGTTCATGTCGCGCCTTGCCGACCACATGTGCAGCGCATAGGTCACGTAGATGCCGTTGCCTGACCGCGGCGCGTCCGGAAGCGCCGTGCCGCCGCCGCAATCGCCCCCGCCGCCCCCGCCCATCGAAGTCACCTTCCCCGACATCGGGACGTGGGCTAGCGGCAATTCGGGAATTCCGTTTGCCTGGAGCTTCCCCGCCGCGCGCCCCGGTCCGCACGTGCTCGTGCAGGCGCTCACCCACGGCAACGAGGTTTGCGGTGCCATCGCCATCGACGCGCTCCTGCGCGAAGGATTGCGTCCGCGCCACGGCATCCTGACGTGGGTATTCGCCAACGTGGCGGCATTTCGTCGCTTCGATTCAGCCGACCCATTCGCATCGCGGTGCGTGGACGAGGATTTCAACCGCCTGTGGACCGCGCAGGTCCTGGACGGACCACGCAGCAGCGTCGAGCTCGAGCGGGCGCGCCAGTTGCGCCCGCTCTACGACCGCGTCGATTACCTGCTCGACCTGCATTCGATGTCCGAGCCATGCGCGCCGCTGGCGATGGCAGGCCCGACAGCGAAGGGCCTCGAGCTCGCGCGCGCGATCGGCATTCCACGACACATTATCGTCGATGCCGGTCACGCCTCGGGACGGCGTCTGCGCGATTACGCTTTTTTCGACGATACGGACGATCCGCGCAACGCGTTGCTTATCGAATGCGGTCAGCACTGGGAGGCGTCTGCGCCGGACGTCGCGCGCCAGGCGACACTTCGCTTTCTCGCGCATTTCGAAATGCTCGGCGACGGCTTTGCCGCACCGCCGCCCGAGCCTCAGGTGGTCATCGAAGTGACCGCCGCGGTGACGATCGCCAGCGACGACTTTCGCTTCGTCGCACCGGTGCATGGCTTGCAGACCATCGCGCACAAGGGAACCGTCTTCGCGACCGACGGCGGCGCGCCCATCCGCACGCCTCACGATGGCGCGGTGCTCATCATGCCGACACGCCGTCCGAAGCGTGGCGAGACCGCGGTACGCATCGGGCGGATCGTCTGACCTACTCCAGCGGCGGCAGCTCGGCACGCACCGGCACATCGCGCCAGTAGCGCGCCTCGCGTTCGCGCTGCGCATGTACGCCGCGTGCATTCGGCCCGAAGTCGAAAATCATCGCCCCGTCGTGCTGCCGTGCGCTGCCGCAACGCGTACGACGCAGGAAAGGTCGTTCGACTTTAGCTTGGGATTGGCGTAATTGGCTTCGACCGGATGCAGCAGCTCGAAGTCGACCCCGTCCCAAGTCCAGCGCTGGCCCGCGCTGCATCGCTGTACATGCTCGTGCCTCGCCTCGCGCTCACGCAGGATGGGGTGCGTCGCGGGCAGCGACGACAGCACCGATGCCACGGGAACCGTCTGCAGCAATGAAAGAGCACCGCCGCTGTGTTCGGTATCCTGATGGCTCAACACGAGCATGTCCAGCGTCTGTACGCCGGTGCCACGCAACATCGGCGCGATGATCCGGTTGCCGGCATCGGCATTTTCGCTGTAGCGCGGTCCCGTGTCATACAGCATAGCGTGCGCGTGCGTCTGCACCAGCACGGCCAGCCCCTGGCCGACGTCGATCACAGTGACCTTGAACACCGCGCGTTTCCACGCGCTCGATCAAGAAGGCGACGCGTTCCGCGGTCGACCGGCTGCGGCAGGTCGTCGACGATGCCGACGACCGTGATATCGCGGCCTTCCCATTCTGAAGGAAGCGCATCGGCCAGACGCGCCTCTGCTCGCCAGGCGGCGTAACCGAATCCCGCGGCGCCGGCGGCGAGCAAGGCGGCCAGCGGCAGCGTTGCGATCCACACGTTGCCAACCCGCAGCGGGCGAAGACTGGACAGCCACGTTGCCGCCAGCCCGGCGGCCAGCGCGGGTGCCGCGACCCATTGGAAGAAAGGTGGAGGCGGCAGCGCCTGCTGTTGCAGCGCGATGATGCCGAGCACGAATCCGAGCAACAGGCAGCGCACGGTGTCAGGGCCACGCACGCGGGACCTGCATTCCCGCGCACAACTCGCGCTCAAAAGAATACGGCCGACGCGGGCGCTTCGCCCGGAGCCGGCCGCTGTGGAGCGTCGCGCTTAGTTCTTGGCGGTCGCCGCCTGCTTCATGAATTCCTGGATCTTGGCGTCGAATTGCGCGTAGGGCATTGCACCGACGATGCGCACGCCCTCGATCTTGCCGTTCTGGACACGACCCAGTACGAAGGCGGGCGTTCCGGTCACGCCCGCCACGGTGCCTTCGGCGATGTCCTTGTCGATGGCGGCCTTGTACTTGTCCGAGTCGATGCACGCCTTGAACTTGCCCACGTCCATCGACGCGCTCTGCGCGTAGCCGGCGATCTTGTCCGGCTGCAGTTGGCTCGCGTTGACAATCAGCGTATTGCGGAAGTCCCAGAACTTGCCCTGCTCGGCCGAGCAGCGCGCCGCGATCGCGCCGCGCATCGCGTTCTCGTGGAAGCTCAAGGGAAAGTCGCGCGTGACGAAGCGGATCTTGCCGGTGTCGATGTAGTTGGCCTTGATCTGTGCGAACGCATCGTTGTGGAAGCGCTGGCAGAACGGGCACTGGTAATCGGTGTACTCGACGAGCACCAGCGGCGCGTCTTCCTTGCCCAGCGTGTAGGTGCCGGGTACGAAGGCGTAGCTCACCTTGTCGTCGACGGGGCGCTGCGGCGCCGGCGCCGCAGCGGTCGGTGCGACCGGACGCGTCTCGAGGTTCTTCCGGATGGCGCGCAGCTCTTCGAGGATCTGCGTCGCCTGCTCGGAAGTGATGCCCTGCGCCTGCACTGGCAACGCGCCCGCACACAGCGCCGTAGCAGCCAGTACCGCGAGGAAACGCGAAATGATGTTCATGGTCATCGGTCCGTAGATGTTGGAATTCCTAAGCTCGGCAACGGCACCGGGGCGCCGTCGTCCGGGTAATCGCAGCGATCATAGGATTGGACCTGACGCCTGAGCAAGGAGGCCCGATCAGAGGTGCCTGTCGAGGAACAAACGGTCGGCGTGCATGGACGTTTCGCGTCGGCAGTCAGGCAGGACGCGGCCAAAGTATCATCTGCGTGCAGCGAAACAGCGCGATGGTTCGTTCGGTCGATTTGTCGCGCACAACTGCATCCCACAGCTGCGTGGAACGCCCGAGGTGCGCCGCCGTCGCCATGCAAGCTATTCCGCCGCTGCGCACGGTTCCTAGAAAATTGCTCTTGAGCTCGATGGTGGTGAAGTTCTGGGCGCCTTCGGGCAGATGCGCGATGCACGCGTAGCCGCACGCGGTGTCAGCGAGGGCGATGACACTGGCGGCG
This sequence comes from Casimicrobiaceae bacterium, assembly GCA_036491555.1. Classification (GTDB taxonomy): domain Bacteria; phylum Pseudomonadota; class Gammaproteobacteria; order Burkholderiales; family Casimicrobiaceae; genus PALSA-1003. The sequence continues at coordinate 20,020 of DASXBS010000185.1, read as the reverse complement.
TGAAGGAATCCGTTGGGAGCCAGCAGATCCGGGCGTACTTCGAGGTCGGCGTCGACACGCCCTTCGGCGATCGCCAGGATTCGTACTCCGACAAGACCGGGCAGAAAGCCGTCGCCGCGGTTCACGAACCGGTCGAGGGTGGCGTCGGCGCGCAGCGGCATCTCGAAGGTTTCTCAGCGCAGTTCCTGCGCCTTAAAGGCGCTGTTCCACCCAGCTGCGCACACTCGCCAGCGCAGCAGGCAGCTTTTCCGGGAGTGTTCCGCCCGCCTGCGCCATGTCGGCGCGTCCGCCACCCTTCCCGCCGACCTGCGTCGCGACGTGGTTGACGAGCTCGCCCGCCTTGATTCTGCCGGTGAGATCCGAGGTCACACCCGCGATGAGCGTCACCTTCGGGCCATCGGTCGTGCCGAGCACGATGGCGGCCGACTTGAAGCGCCCCTTGAGCTGATCGAGCGTATCGCGCAGCGACTTGGCGTCCGCGCCCTCGATCGACGCCGCGAGCACCTGCGCGCCGTTGACTTCGACGGCCTGCGCGGCGATGTCTCCGCCTTGGTTCGAAGCGAGCTTGCTCTTCAGCCGCGAGAGTTCCTTTTCCAGCGCGCGCACCTGGTCGAGCGTCTGCTGAACCTTCGCGGGAACCTCCGCCGGCGATGCGCGCAGCGCGCGCGCCGCGCCGTTGAGCGCCGTCTCGAGCTCGTGCGTATACGCGAGCGCGGCCTCGCCGGTGACGGCCTCGACGCGGCGAACTCCCGCCGCGACTCCGCTCTCGGCGACGATCTTGAAGCTGCCAATGTCGCCGGTACGGGTCACATGCGTGCCGCCGCACAGCTCGGTCGAGAACTCGCCCATGCGCAGCACGCGCACTTCGTCGCCGTATTTTTCCCCGAACAGCGCCATCGCGCCCGAACGGATCGCGTCGTCGTAAGCCATGTGACGCACGTCGACGGGATGGTTGGCACGAATCTCGCGGTTGACCAGTGCTTCGACGGTTCGGATTTCTTCCTCGCTCAGCGGCTGTGAATGCGCGAAGTCGAAGCGCGTGCGAGAAGCGTCGACCAGCGACCCCTTTTGGGTGACGTGCTCGCCCAGCACCTTGCGCAGAGCCGCATGCATCAGATGCGTCGCTGAATGATTCCGCGCCGCGCGTTCGCGCGACGCCCGGTCGACGCGCGCCTCGACGGTGTCGCCGATGCGCAACTCGCCCGTCTTGACCATGCCGTGGTGACCGAATACGTCGGGCTGGATTTTCTGCGTGTCGCTCACCGAAAAAAGCGTCAGGCAGGCGCCATTTTTCGACAGTTCACCGCGATCCCCAACTTGTCCGCCTGATTCCGCGTAGAAAGGGGTGCGGTCGAGCACAACGACGCCCTCCTCGCCGGTCGCCAGCGCGTCGGTCAATGCACCCTCGCGGTAGAGCGCCACCACGCGCGCCTCCTGCGCGAGCGAATCGTATCCTTCGAACAGCGTCTTCGCACCGGTGTACTCGAGGCCTCCTGCGCTCTTGAAGGTCGAGGCAGCGCGCGCCCGCTGGCGTTGCTTGTCCATCGCCGCGTCGAATCCGGCCTGGTCGACGGTGAAGCCACGTTCGCGGCAAACGTCGGCGGTCAGGTCGAGGGGAAATCCGAATGTGTCGTAGAGCGTGAAGGCGGTCTCGCCCGGCAAGGTGCGGGTGTCGGTGCGGCCCGTGCGATCGGCTTCCGCGAGCGCGCTTTCAAGGACCTTCATTCCGTGCTCGAGCGTTTCCGCAAAGCGTGTTTCCTCCGCAGCGAGCACCTGCATCACATGATCCTGCTTTTGCGGAAGTTCGGGATACGCATCGCCCATGAGCTTCGACAAGGCGGGGACCAGCCTGTGAAAAAATGGCTTGGCCTGCCTCAGTTGATACCCGTGCCGGATCGCGCGCCGGATGATGCGGCGAAGCACGTAGCCGCGTCCTTCGTTGCCGGGTATGACGCCGTCCACCACCAGGAAAGCGCAGGCGCGGATGTGGTCGGCGATCACGCGCAGCGACGGGGACACGAGGTCCTTGGTCGATGTCAGCCGCGCCGCTTCTGCGATGAGGTCGCGAAACAGGTCGATGTCGTAGTTGCTGTGCACGTGCTGCAGGACCGCGGCGAGCCGCTCGAGTCCCATGCCGGTATCGACGCACGGCTTGGGCAGCGGGGTGAGAACGCCGGCCGCATCGCGATCGAACTGCATGAACACCAGGTTCCATATCTCGATGTAGCGATCACCCTCGGCATCAGGCGATCCCGGCGGCCCACCAACGATCGCGGGGCCATGGTCGTAGAAGATTTCGCTGGACGGCCCGCAAGGACCGGTATCGGCCATCTGCCAGAAATTGTCCGATGCGTATGGCGCGCCCTTGTTGTCGCCGATGCGCACGATGCGCTCTCGAGGCAAGCCGATCTCGCCGGCCCAGATGTCGTACGCCTCGTCGTCGGTCTGATACACCGTGACCCACAATCGCGCGGCCTCGAGACCGTACACCTGGGTGAGCAGATCCCACGCGTAGCGGATCGCATCGCGCTTGAAATAATCGCCGAACGACCAGTTGCCGAGCATCTCGAAGAAGGTGTGATGGCGCGCGGTATAGCCGACATTCTCGAGATCGTTGTGCTTGCCTCCGGCGCGCAGGCAGCGCTGCACGTCGGCAGCGCGCACGTAGCTGCGGTGGTCGACGCCCAGGAAGACGTCCTTGAACTGCACCATGCCGCTGTTGGTGAACAGCAGCGTGGGATCGTTGGCCGGGACCAGCGGCGCCGACGGCACGATGGTGTGTCCCTTCGAGGCGAAGTATTCGAGAAAGCGGCTGCGGATCTCGGCGGCGGTCATGGTCCGGTCATGCGGCTGGGTGCCGCGAACGTTAGTAAATTCAAGATCTTAGCAGAGCTGGATGGCGGCGTCACGCCTTGGCTTTGCGAAGCAGCGCCAGGATCGACGAGACGGAGAACCCGCGCGACTGGAGAAATCGCACTTGCCGCGCCTTATCGCGATCATCGGCCGGCAGGCGCCCAAAACGCCGACGCCAGAGCGCTTCCATCGCCTGGGCGTCGTCGATTTCGGCGTCCGCCAGCGCGATTTCGATGGCGTCGGAGCCGACGCCCTTGGACTTGAGCTCGCCGGCGATGGAACGGCGGCTGTAGCGCTTCGCATTGTGTGCCGCGAATGCGCGCGCGAAGCGCTCGTCGGACAGATACCCCAGCCGCACCAGATCATCGAGCACGGCGACCGCTTCTTCGCGCGAGGCGCCCTTGCCCACCAGGCGGGACTCGAGTTCGGTGCGCGCGTACTCGCGTCGCGCCAGCAGGCGGACCGCGTGCGCACGAAGGTCCGCCAGTGTTGGCGCTTCGCCCCGTCGGGTCGGGCTACTCTTCGGCGGGCGCCGCACCGCGCGCAGGCCCCGGACCCGCAATGCCGACCGCCGCGCGGATCTTCGCTTCGATTTCGGACGCCATGTCGGGGTGCTCCTTCAGGTACTCGCGCGTGTTGTCCTTGCCCTGTCCGATCTTGTCGCCCTTGTAGGCGTACCAGGCGCCGGATTTCTCGATGATGTTCTGCGCCACGCCGAGCTCGATGATCTCGCCTTCGCGCGAGATGCCCTCGCCGTAGAGGATGTCGAACAGCGCCTCGCGAAAGGGCGGCGCGATCTTGTTCTTCACGACCTTGACGCGCGTCTCGTTGCCGACGACTTCCTCGCCGCGCTTGATCGAACCAATGCGGCGGATATCCAGCCGAACCGAGGCATAGAACTTGAGCGCATTGCCGCCGGTCGTGGTCTCCGGATTGCCGAACATCACACCGATTTTCATGCGGATCTGGTTGATGAAAATCACCAGCACGTTGGCGCGTTTGATGTTGGACGTGAGCTTGCGTAGCGCCTGGCTCATCAGCCGCGCCTGCAGCCCCGGCAATTGGTCCCCCATCTCACCTTCGATTTCGGCACGCGGCACCAGTGCGGCGACGGAATCGATCACGATGATGTCCACACCGCCCGAGCGCACCAGCATGTCGGCGATCTCTAATCCCTGCTCGCCGGTGTCCGGCTGCGAAATCAGCATGTCGCTTACTTTCACGCCCAGCTTCCCCGCATACACCGGATCGAGCGCGTTTTCGGCATCGATGTAAGCAGCAACCCCACCCGCTTTCTGGACCTCGGCCACGACCTGAAGGCACAGTGTGGTCTTGCCCGATGATTCGGGGCCATAGATCTCGACCACGCGTCCGCGCGGCAGCCCGCCCACTCCCAACGCGATGTCCAGTCCCAGCGAGCCGGTCGAGACGACCGACAGGTCGCTCTGGACCTGGGCCTCGCCCATTTTCATGATCGAGCCCTTGCCGAACTGCTTTTCGATCTGCGCGAGCGCCGCTGCTAGCGCCTTGGTCTTGCTGTCGTCCATGGAGTTGCTTCCGTTGGCCTTGCCGAGTGCGTTGCTCATGATGCGCCTATGGGGTGGGTTCGATCGAGGCTGATTATTGCATAGAACGATCGTTCGATGCCAGTAGTCTGACGGCCTAGGACAACCGGTCGATGAGGCCCTGCAATGCCACTTTGGTCGACTCGAGGCGGATCTCGTCGCGCCCCCCGGCGAGAAGCTTCCGTTCGGTGGTCACGCCGGTCGGGCCTGCCCAGGCAAAGCAGACCGTCCCCACGGGTTTTTCAGCACTTCCTCCCGACGGGCCGGCGACTCCGGTGACCGCCACTGCCCACTGCGCGCGACTGGCTTGCAAGGCCCCCACAGCCATCTCGCCGGCGGTCTCGACGCTCACCGCGCCGAAGCGTTCAATGGTTTCCCGCGGCACCCCGAGCATTTCTTCCTTGGCCGCGTTCGAATAGGTCACGAACCCGCGGTCGTACCACTGCGAGCTGCCCGCCACTGCGGTGATCGCGGCACCCACCAGGCCACCCGTGCATGATTCGGCGGTGGCCAGCAAAACGCCTTGACGCAGCGCGATGCGACCCAGCGTTTCGGCCAGTGGTGCCAAGGTGTCGTCGATGCGCATGGGCTCGCTCACTGCTGCTCGTCGTCGCGGGCGCGGTACCAATATTCGTAGGCCGACACGAAGCCGTAACGCTCGTAGAGCGCGAGCGCCGGCGCGTTATCGGCGGTGACCTGCAGATAGGCACGGCGGGCGCCCTTGTCGACGGCCTCGGCGAGGAGCGCGGACACGATGGCTTTGCCGAGCCCCTGGCCGCGCAACGCTTTCGCGGTGTGCACGGCGAACAGGCCGGCGTGGCTGGAGTCCATCTTGACCAGGCCGCAGGCGACCACGCGCCCGTCGCGACGTACCAGCGCGCCGCTGTGCGGAAGCGGATACGAACGGGCGTGCTCGACGAGCTTGGCCACCGTCTCCGGCGCGACTTCCATCAACTCCGCGACCGGCGCCTGCCACGCCGCGACATCCATCAGCTCGACACAGTCGGTGGGCGCAGCCGGCGCACGCACCGATGCCAGGTCGACGTGGAGCACCTTGGTGCGATCGAATCGCGGCCACCCGGCGTGGTCCAGCCAGGCATCGAGGTCGGGCGGCTGCGAAAACGGCACCATCCGGAAAATCGCCGGAAGCGCGACGTCGCGATAGAAATTCACGCAATGCTCGACTTTCTGCGCCAGCGGAAGCGTCGAAGCATAGAACGGATTGACGCAGCGAAGCCGCTTGGTTGGGCCGGCGCGAAATCCGAGCAGCCAACCGTCGTAGAGCAGCGACTGAAACGCGCCCGATGCGTTGAGCGCGTGCTCCTCGAGGGCGCGTGCCGTGGCGAGATCGACCGAGAGCGCGCTCATGCGACGCCTTCGCCTTTCGCGCTCCGGCATTCGCACCCGGCGCGGCGCGTCGCGTTCATGACGTGTATGCCACGCGGTGCCACAGCGCCAGTACAAGCAGCGCATAGAAAGCGGCGACGATATCGTCCGCCATCACGCCGAATCCACCGTGCCATTCGCGATCGATGAAGCGCGCTGGCGGCGGCTTGGTGATGTCGAACACGCGGAACAGGACGAACGCGAAGACCTCGCGAAGCGGATTGGATCCGACGAAAAAAAGTACAAGCAGGAACGCGACCACCTCGTCCCACACGATGGCACCGTGGTCACCCTCGCCCAGAGCCCGTCCGGTGCGTCCCGCGGCCCAGACGCCGACCGCGAATGCGCCGATGATCACCGCGATGAATACGGCATCGTTGGCGTACGCGCGCAATGCTGCTGCGATCGGCAAGGCGACCAGCGTTCCGAAGGTGCCCGGCGCCACCGGCGCCAGGCCGGCGCCGAATCCCAGCGCGATGAAATGCGCGGGATGCGAGAAGAGGAAGCGCAGCGTCGGTACCGCGCGCGCATTCATCGGGAGAAGTGGTCGAAGGCGGCAGGCAACGGCGAGAGCGCGCGCCCCGTTTCGTCGAGCACGGTGAGCTGGGTCGCGGCGATGACTTCTCCGATACGGGTGAGTTCGACGTCGAGCTCGGCGGCGAGCGCGGCGACGTCGGAATCGCGCGCCTTCGGCGCCGTGAAGCACAATTCGTAGTCGTCGCCCCCGGCGAGCAGGCAACGCAGTGCGACCGGGCGCTGCGATCCATGCAGCTGCAGGTCCAGCGCCGGGTCGTGCGCAATCGCGGCCAGATCGACGCGCGCGCCGACGCCGGAGGCGCGCAACACGTGGCCAAGATCGCCGGTCAATCCATCGGACACGTCGATGGCGGCGGTGGCGAGCCCGCGCAGCCGCAGACCCAACGCCACCCGCGGGATCGGCCAAAGCAGCGCGCGTTCGCAGCGCGCGAACTCATCGGCGGACAGTTTCACCTGTTCTTGCAGGTGCGCGAGCGCGAGCGCGGCGGAGCCGAGGCGACCCGAGATCCATATCGAGTCTCCAGCGCGCGCACCGCTGCGGCGAAGTGCCTGACCGGCCGGCACCTCGCCGACGATGGTGACGCACAGCGTGAGGGGACCCCGGGTGGTATCGCCGCCGACCAGTTCGACGCCGAGCGCATCGGCGAGCTCGAACAATCCGCGCGAGAATGCCGCAAGCCACGCGCCGTCGGCGCTAGTGAGGGCTCCGGCGAGCAGTGCCCAGCGTGGCGTCGCGCCCATCGCCGCCATGTCGGAAAGATTGACCGCCAAGGTCTTGTGACCCAGCGACCGCGGGTCGGCATCGGCGAAAAAATGGCGCCCCGACACCAGCATGTCGACCGAGATCGCGATCTCGCATCCGACACTTGGCTGCAGCAGCGCGGCATCGTCACCAATCCCGAGCACCGCGCTGCGAGTCGGACGCCTGAAAAAGCGCTCGATCAGCTCGAACTCGCCGAGCGCGCTCCCTTGGCTCATAGACACCGTGCAGCGCTCGTCCGAAACGCCACGCAGCGCACGCTGTCAGGGCCGGGAAACGCCGTGGCCGCGCTAGACGCGCGCGGCGCTGGCGTCGCGCGGCCGCGCGGTGGCGGCAAGCTTGTCGAGCACGCCATTGACGAACTTGTGGCCGTCGGTGCCGCCGTACGACTTGGCGAGCTCGACTCCTTCATCGATGGCGACCCGGTAAGGCACTTCCGGTTCGTGGAGCAGCTCCCATGCACCGATCACCAGCACGCCCTTCTCGATCGGGGACAGCGCGTCGGTGGAGCGGTTGCAAAAAGGCGACAGCGCCGAGAGCAGCGAGCGATACTCGCGCGTGATGCCGCTCCAGAGCCGGTCGAAGTACGGCACGTCGCACCCGTCGAAGCCTTCCGACTGCGCGATGCGCGCGCTGATGGCAGACGGATCGTTGTTCGACAGGACCCATTCGTAGAAGCCTTGCAGCGCAAACTCCCGCGAGCGCGACCGGCTGTTCCTATTCCTCATCGATCGCGTCCATCAGGTTGGCCATCTCGACGGCCGCGAGCGCGGCGTCGCGACCTTTTTCCGCGGCACGTGCACGTGCCTGCTCTTCGGTGTCGGTGGTCAATATGCCGTTTCCGATCGGCGTTCCGAACTCGAGCGCGACGCTGGCGACGCCCGCTGCCGATTCGTTGGCGACGATCTCGAAATGGTAGGTCTCGCCGCGAATGACCGCGCCGAGCGCAACCAGCGCGTCGTAGTCGCCCGACTGCGCCATGCGCTGCAGCGCGAGCGGCACCTCGAGCGAACCGGGGACCGACGCGACCACGATCGCGTCGGAACTGACCCCCGCGCCCTCGAGCGCGCTCAATGCGCCCTCGAGCAGCGCTTCACCGATTTGCGGGTTGAAACGCGCGGCGACGATGCCTACGCGCATATGCGAAGCGCGCGCATCGACAGGAATTTTTCGGGCGGCCATGAGAATCGTAGAGGAGGCGTTGCGGTCGCGTGTCGGCGCGCGCCGGGTCAGCTGGGGTCGATCAATGCCGTGCAGACCCGGACGGCGCCGGCGCGTCTTCGTAGCCGGTCACTTCGAGTCCGAACCCCGCCATGCTCGGCATCTTACGCGGCTTGGCAAGAAGTCGCATGCGACCGACGCCGAGATCGCGCAGGATCTGCGCGCCGATGCCGTAGTTTCGCAGGTCCATCTTGGTGTCCGCGCGCGGCGCATCCGACACGGCGCGCTCACGGAGCTCCGAAGATGTCTCTGCGCGGTGCAGGAGGACCAGCACGCCGCGCTGGTCGCGGGCGATCCTCGCGAGCGCGGCGGGAATGGTCCATGAATGCGCGCGACTGCCGTGGTCGAGCAGATCCACGACCGACAGCGGCTCGTGAACGCGGACCAGCGTTTCGCGCTCGGGGCTTACTTCGCCACGCACGAGCGCGAGATGCGTCGCGTCGCTGAGCTTGTCGCGGAAGGTGACCAGCCTGAACTCGCCTTCCGAGGTGCGGATCGCGCGCTCGCCCACGCGCTCGATCAAACGCTCGGTCTGGCCGCGGTATTCGATGAGATCGCTGATCGCACCGATCTTGAGTCCGTGCTGCGCGGCAAACGCTACCAGATCCGGCAGGCGCGCCATCGAGCCGTCGTCGTTCAGAATTTCGCACAGCACCGCCGCCGGTGAGCATCCGGCCAGTTGCGCGAGGTCGCAACACGCTTCGGTGTGACCAGCGCGCGCGAGTACGCCGCCCGGATGCGCGACCAGGGGAAACACGTGACCCGGCTGCACGACGTCGCTGGCGCGCGCGCCCGGCGCGCTGGCAACACGAATGGTGTGGGCGCGATCGGCCGCGGAAATACCCGTGGTGACGCCTTCTGCAGCCTCGATGGAAACGGTGAAGTTGGTCCCGTGGACCGAGCGGTTGAGCGGGGTCATCGGTGCGAGGTCGAGCTGCTGCGCACGCTGCTCGGTAATCGCCATGCAAATGAGTCCACGTCCGAAACGCGCCATGAAGTTGACGATCTCCGGCGTAATCGCGTCGGCGACCACGACGAGGTCACCTTCGTTCTCTCGATCTTCCTCGTCGACCAGGATCACCATGCGCCCGGCGCGCAGCTCGGCGATGATCTCGGGAATCGAGCTCACCGCATGTGCCACAGCCGATGGCGAAGCGGCGGGGTCTACTGCGTGCAGTCGAGGGGTGCTCATGACGGGGTCGCGTGCGATAAGCGGAGGGACGTGCATTATACTGCGCGCGCCCGTCGCGCCGTCATCGAGCCTGCTCGGCGAAGAGCCGGTCGATGCTGCGAAACAGGTCGCTGTCGGCGTCGGCGAGGTCGTTCACGACGCTGAAATGATGGCGCCTCGGCACATATAACGGTTGCGACATCCAGCGTGGGCGGCATGGCGGCCATGCGTCCCATGCGAGCGCGGTCTGCCGAATGAATTCGGAGGTCTCATCCGCTCCCGCCGCGAGCACCAGTGGAACCGCAAGCCGCGGCGACAGCAACGCCGGGCTCATCGCCCGCGCCGCCAGCCGATCGAGCCGCAGATCCCCGTTCATCGAAGCGAGCAGCAGCGGCTCGAGATCGAAGACGCCGCTAATAGCAGCCGCGCCGCAGATCGCGTGCGGGCGCACCCCAAGCGCCGTCCAGTCGGTGGCAAGCATCATCGCCGCGAGGTGGCCACCCGCTGAGTGCCCCGCGATCGCGATGCGGCGCGCGGGAAGCCCGTGCTCCGCGCCATGCAGCGAGAGCCATGCGACCGCCTCGCGCGCCTGGTCGACGATGTGCGCAATGCCGACCTGGGGGCACAGGTCGTAATTCATCACTGCGACGCCGACGTCGCGCTCGACGAAGCGGTCGGCGACGAACGAGTGATAGGACTTGTCGAGCGAGCGCCAGTAGCCGCCATGGATGAACAGCAGTGCTGCGCGCGGCGCGCGCGCTGGAAAGACATCCAGCGTCTGGCGCGGTCCGCTCCCATAGCGAAGGTCGAGCCTGGCTGGCGCTCGCTTGCGCGTCTCGGCGCTTGCCGAGGCCCATCGGTCAAACCAATCCTGATGGTCGGGGACCGCCGCACGGTTGTTGTAACCGCGCTCGATCAGCTCCGCGCTCGATACGGACATCAGACGCCCTTCGCCGCCACCACCTTGACCTTGAGCTCGCCCAGCGACTCGATGCGCCCGAGCATCGTATCTCCGGCGGCCACCGCGGCGACGCCTGCGGGCGTACCGGTGAAGACGAGGTCCCCGGGAAGCAGCTCGTAATACTGCGACAGGAAATGCAGCATGTGCGGGACGTCCCAGATCATGTCCGCCAGATCTCCCTGCTGCTTGAGCGTACCGTTGACTTCCACGCTGATACGCCCGCGCCGGGGGTGACCGACCTCGCTCACCGGATGAATCGGACCGATCGGTGCCGCTTGCGCGAATGATTTCCCGATATCCCACGGACGCTTGATTTCGCGCATCTGATTCTGCAAATCCCTGCGCGTCATGTCCAACCCGACTGCGTAGCCGTAGATGAGCCGCTCGGCCTGCTCGGGTGCGATCATCGCGCCGCGCGCGCCGAGCGCAACGACGAGCTCGATCTCATGATGGAAATTGCGCGTCGCCATCGGGTAGGCGATCTCGCCCGTCGCAGGCGGGACCACCGGAACGACTGCATCGGCGGGCTTGGTAAAAAAAAACGGTGGCTCCTTGGTGTCGCCGCCCATCTCCTTCGTGTGCTCCGCGTAGTTGCGACCCACGCAATAGATATGGCGCACCGGGTACACCTGGTCGGTGCCGGCAACCGGAACGCTCGGCGCGTCCCACGCGGGAATGGCGTATTTCATGAATACTCCTGATGAATGCCGGCGCAACCGGCGGGCTAAGCGGCGTCGGGCTGTCGGTCCGGAGCGGCAGTTGCGAACGCAGGCTGCGCGCGGCAATGCGCGTCGATCCGAAGCAGCGTGGGATAAGCGTCCAGCGGCACGTCGTAGCGACGCGCGTTGGCGATCTGTGGCACCAGACACACGTCGGCCAGCGAAGGTGCGTCGCCGTGACAGAACTGCCCGGTCGCAGGATCCGCGCAGAGCTGCGTCTCCAGCGCGGCGAGTCCGATCTGAACCCAGTGCCGGTACCAGGCGTTCTTGGCGTCATCGCCGACCGCGAGCACCTTGGTCAGGTACTGGAGTACGCGCAGATTGTTCAGCGGATGGATGTCGCACGCGATCGCCAGGGCAATGGCGCGCACCCGTGCCCGCGCCTGCGCGGTCGCCGGCAGCAGCGGCGGTGCGGGATGGCGCTCGTCGAGATACTCGATGATCGCCAGCGATTGCGTGATCGTCACGCCATCGGTGATGAGGGCCGGCACCAGACCCTGGGGATTGAGCGCCGTGTACGCGGGCAAGCGCTGCTCTCCGCGTGGCAGATGCACCGGGACGTATTCGTAGGCAAGCCCCTTGAGCGCGAGCGCGATGCGTACGCGGTACGCCGCCGACGATCGAAAATAGTTGTGCAGCTTCATCGGCGGCGGCCTTCCTAGCTGAACGCCGAGATCCCGGTCTGCGCGCGACCAAGAATCAACGCGTGCACGTCGTGGGTGCCCTCGTAGGTGTTCACCGTCTCGAGGTTGAGCACGTGCCGGATCACGTGGAACTCGTCGATGATGCCGTTGCCGCCGTGCATGTCGCGCGCGGCGCGCGCGATGTCGAGCGCCTTGCCACAGGAATTGCGCTTCAGGATCGACGTGATTTCCGGCGCCGCCTTGCCTTCGTCCTTCAGCCGGCCCAGCCGCAGGCAGCCTTGCAGTCCGAGCGTGATCTCGGTCTGCATGTCCGCGAGCTTCTTCTGGATGAGCTGATTGGCGGCGAGCGGACGCCCGAATTGCGTCCGGTCGATCGTGTACTGGCGCGCTGCATGCCAGCAGAATTCAGCCGCGCCCAGGGCACCCCATGCGATGCCGTAGCGCGCGCTGTTGAGGCAGCCGAACGGTCCGGCGAGACCTTCCACACCCGGAAGTCGATTCTCTTCCGGGCAGAAGACGTCGTCGAGCACGATCTCGCCGGTCACCGAGGTGCGCAGGCTGAACTTGCCTTCGATCTTCGGCGCGCTCAGGCCCTGCATCGATTTTTCCAGCACGAATCCCCGGATGATGCCGTCGTCGGTCTTCGCCCACACCACGAACACGTCGGCGATCGGCGAGTTGGAGATCCACATCTTGGCGCCGCTCAGCCTGTAGCCGCCATCGACGGCGCGCGCGCGCGTGACCATCGAGCCGGGATCCGATCCGTGGTCGGGTTCGGTCAGGCCAAAGCAGCCGATCCACTCGCCGGTGGCCAGCTTGGGCAGATATTTTTTGCGCTGCGCTTCGCTACCGTAGACATGGATCGGGTGCATGACCAGCGAGCTCTGCACGCTCATCATCGAGCGGTATCCCGAATCGACGCGCTCGATCTCGCGCGCGATCAGGCCGTAGCACACGTAGTTCATGCCCGACCCGCCGTAGGCTTCGGGAAGCGTGCATCCGAGCAAGCCAAGCTCGCCCATCTCGCGGAATATCGCCGGGTCCGAGCGCTCGTGGCGAAACGATTCGGTGACCCGCGCCAATAACTTTTCCTGTGCGTAAGCGTGCGCGGTGTCGCGCACCATGCGCTCTTCGGAGTCGAGCTGCTCGTCGAGCAGAAGCGGATCGGACCAGGAAAACTTGGGTTTGGATGCCATCGGAGGAGGCTCGAAAAGCAGAGGGCGATTGTCGTTGCCCACGGCGTGATTATGACACGTTGAGACGACGTTTCGGCCCGCGCGGCCACCAGTCGCTGCGGTGAAAGTCAATCCATCCAACGACTTAGAGCGAAGGTTCAAGTTTCAATTTTGCGTCGCCGTCCTAGCATGACCGACCGTGCGCAGAGGCACGGAAAAGTCAGAGGCGACCATGACAACCACGCCCACCGCGGACCCGAGATCGGCGCAGCGGGGCCTCAATCTGCTCGAGCTGATCGGCGCTCTGGCGGTGCTCGGAGCACTGCTGGTGCTCGCTCCCGGATCCTACGCAGACTGGATTTCGCGCCAGAAACTCGCCAACCACGCGCACCATGTTGCCGAGACGCTCGAGCTCGCGCGCAGCGAAGCCATCAAGCACGGCCTTCGCGTCAATGTATCCAAGAGCACGGACGGCCGACAATGCGACAGCGGTAGCGCGTGGCACGCCGGCTGGATCATGTTCGGCGATGACCATCGCAACGGCGAGATCGACGAAGACGAGCCCGTTTTCCAGCGCGAGGGCAACGCACCGAGGGGCGTCACCATCACGCAGAACCACCGCGTAGACGATTATGTGTCGTACACGAGTCTTGGCCACGCGCGGCTGCTCAGCGGCGCTGCAGATGGGCACCTTCGTGGTGTGCAAATCGGGGCAGAATGCGCTCAAGGTGGTCCTTGCCAACGGCGGTCGGGCGCGCATCGAAAAGACGCACGACCGCTGTGCCTAGGCGGTTGCACTGCACAAACACCACCACACCCAACCTGCGCTGCGCGGGAGCAACGGCAACGTAACCGTCTGTTCCGTTGGCGATACCTCTAATCGGCTTGCCTTGCAGGGCCTCTGTGCGTAGCCCTACCATGCCCTAGCAAAAAAGGGGAATGCCGTGGATTCAACCTGTTTCGAAACCGTCGGTTCGACACGCTCGCGCGCTCATCGCGCCCGGCTCGCTTGCACGCGCGGATTCACGATGATCGAAGTGATGATCGTCGTGGCCATTGTCGCGATCCTGGCGGCGATCGCGCTTCCCAATTACGCCGATTACGTCAAGCGCGGAAAGATCATCGAGGCGACCTCGGCGCTATCCGATCTGCGCACGCGTTACGAGCAGTTCTTTCTCGACAATCGCACTTACGTGGGTGGTTGCGTGATCATCAAGCCGGTCGTCAATACCGCGAGGGCTTTCGACATCGACTGCAGCAATGAGTCGGTATCTACGTATACCGGCACCGCGACCGGCAAGGCCGGCGAGGGCATGGGCAACTTCGCCTATACGATCAACCAGAACAACCAGAAGGCCAGCACCATCACCGAATCGGGATGGTCGGCGAGTGGGAATTGCTGGACGATCCGCAAGGACGGCTCCTGCAGCTGAGATCCATGGAAAGTGCACACAACGGCGGATTCACCTTGATTGAGCTGCTGATCGCAGTTTCCATTTTTGCGTTTCTCCTGATGATCGCCGGACCGCAATACGCTGACTTCATGGGCAACATGCAGATCCGAAACGGCGGCGAAAACACGCTCAACGGCGTGCGTCGCGCACAAGCCGAAGCCATTCGCAACAACAGCCAGGCGCAATTCGTGCTCGATCCGACGCCTTGCACCGGCGGATGGCAAGTCCTGCGGCTCAACGACGAAACTACCGCTTTCGATGCCGTCGAGTCCTATGTGTTTTCCGACGGCGCCTGCAAGGTGACGGCGAGCGCCGCGCCATCCGCGGCGACCATCGTCACCTTCAACGGGATGGGCAGGATCGTTCCCAACCCCGACGCCAGCGCCACGCTGCGCTGGATCGAAATAACCAATACCAATGTCAGCACACCGCGCAAGCTGCGGGTCCTCGTCAACCCGCAGACCCCCGGCGGCATCAAGCTCTGCGATCCGGACCCGGGCGTCGCCAGCGACGATCCGCGCGTGTGCCCAGCGACATGAGCCACCGGCCCACACTGCAGGCTCGTACCGTATCGTCGCCGCGCGCGCAGGCCGGCGCGTACCTGCTCGAAGCGCTGATCGCCATCCTGATTTTTTCGTTCGGTGTTCTCGGGATCGTCGGGTTGCAGGCGCAGGCGCTGCGTTTCACCAACGACTCCGAATACCGCGCCGAGGCTGTCTACCTTGCCAACTCGCTGATATCGCAGATGTGGGTCGACAGTTACAACGCGATCCCGGCCAACTATGCGAGCCCCGGCGGCCCGAAGTTCGCCACCTTCAAGACGAATGTTTCGAACACGTTCAAAGCCGCGATGGTTCAGGACCCCGTCGTACTCGTCGATCCCCCCGCACCGATGCCGCAGGCGCCGACCAAGACGAGCCGGGTGGTGCAGGTTCAGATCTTCTGGCGGCTCCCGGGCGAGCCCCTCACCATCCTTCACAACTACACGACGACCGGTGTGGTCGGCATGAACTAACCATGAAACGCTTCCATCGCGCCAACCGCCTCCGGGCACAGGTTGGATTCAGCCTGATCGAGATCATGGTCGGAATCGTCATCGGCATGATCGCGGTGCTCGTGATTTACCAGGTGTTCTCGGCGGCCGAGGGCTTGCGCCGCAACACCACCAGCGTGGGTGATGCGCAGCAGAACGGACTGCTGTCGTCGTTCATGCTCAATATCGAGGTCGCCAACGCGAGCAACGGCATCGCGGATGCGATGACCGAGCTGGGTGCCTGCGCCGCGACGGCGGATATCGCAACCACATTCCGACCGATTCCGCTGCTGATCACCGACGGCGGCGCCAGCTCGGACTCGTTCACCGTGAACTACAGCCTTTCCCAACGCGTGGTGACGCCGGTGCAGTTTTCGCAAAATGCCGCGGCAGGCGCCCCTTACGAAGTTATCAGTCCCAACGGCTTCAAGACCGACGACCTCATTCTCGCCATCTCGTCATCGACACCCGCGGTCTGCGATCTCACGCGCGTCGTCTCGGTCGCCGCCGATCCCGGCAGCGTCAATCCGCTCGATCAATTGAGTGGCCAGGTGAAAGTCACCCACACCGGCGCTCCTGATGCATTCACTGCCGACGCGGTACTGCTCAACCTCGGCCCGAAGTCAAGCGGGCAGCGCGTCACCTTCGACGTCAACGCGGGTGTTCTGCGCAGCACATCGCTGTGGGATTCGAACGGAGCGCCGACCGCCCAGCCGCCGAATCCGATCGCCTCGAACGTCGTCATGATGAAGCTCATGTACGGCATCGACAATGGCGCCGGCGGGGTGACATGGAATGCCGCGGTCGGTGCCTGGTCGCCAGCCAACGTGCTCGCCGCGGACAATACGACGCTGAAAAAGATCAGGGCTATCCGGCTGGGCATCGTCGTGCAGGGGGAGCAGTTCGACAAGGCCCTCGCGCTCGAAACGCCGTCGCCGACCTGGACGCTGTTCACGCCCGACGTGAACCTCACCGGCGCTTTGCTGCCCGGCTTTCGTTATCGCACCTACGAAACGATCATTCCGTTGCGCAATCCGGTGTGGAACTCATGATGGCCCGTCGGCGCGCAATGGGTGCTCCCGTCGCGCGCCAGCGCGGCGTCGTGATGTTCATCGCGCTCATCGTCATGGTCGCGCTCAGCCTCGCGGCGATCGCGCTGGTTCGCTCGGTGGACACGACCAACGCCGTCATCGGCAATCTGTCGTTCAGGATGGCATCGATACTCCCCGGCAACCAGGCCGTGGAAAAGGCCGCAGCCGCCCTTTTTCCGAACGCGGACATCGCGAGCGCGATCCGGATTGCCGACACGACCGCGGATTACCTTCCCGAAAATTATTACGCGAAGAAGCGCACCGACGATACGCGCGGCGTGCCTGATCTCCTCCAGAAGAAAAGCACGTTCGATGCTGCGGGACTGACCAAGATCAGCGACGACTCGACAAAGACCGAGATCCGCTACGTCATCGATCGCATGTGCTCCGCGGTGGGCGCCCCGAGTTACGACAAGTGCGATTTCCTGCTGCCCAGGGCCCCTAAGGGCAAGACGAGCGATGAATTCGAGCCGCCGGATCTCGGGCACGCCGTGTTCTATCGCGTAACCATTCGTGTCGACGGGCCGCAGAACACGACGTCGTTCCTGCAGGCCATGCTCAAGTGAGTGGTATGCGACTTGCTTCCCAGGGAACCATGACCATGTCAAAACAAGAAAAACGCATGCAATGGCGCCGCTGGCTGGCTGCCGCGCTTGCTGTCATGGTCGGACTCGGACCGATGGCGACGCCGACCTACGCGGCGCTGACACTGCTCGCGGATCAGCCGCTGAGCGTGCAGAACCAGGCGAAGCCGAACATCATGCTGACGGTCGACGATTCGACGTCGATGCTCTACGACTTCCTGCCCGATAGCGCGATATCGAAGTACTGCCGCGACATCACCGGCAATATGAACGCTTCGTGCGGCCGGATCGACACCAACACCGACCTTTCGCTGATCGGACACGGCAAGTACGTCACTCCCGGCTATATCTACGAGCAGTACGGCTTCCCTTTCCCCGCGTACGCGTCTTTCGACCCCAGCGGCCCGGGCGCGGGATGCGATACGACCCTCCTCGCGACATCGACGTGCAGCGGCGGCGTCGACCCCGGTCCGCTTCCGGGACTCGAGCGTTTCCCGGGCCCGCCCGGACCCGGGAAATCTCCGCTCGCCGGCAAGCCTTATGAATACTGGACGCTCTGGCCCGCGCCGGTGCACAACACCGAGCTCAACCATGCGTACTACAACCCCAGGCTGAACTACGATCCGCCCTCGTTCGCGGACGGGTCGAGCTACCCGCAGATGAACGCGGCGAACACCATCAACTGGACGCACGTACCCGCGGATCCGTGGGCGACCACGATCAAGTACGTCGATCTGACGCAGCAGGTCACAGTCGGCCTCTGGTGCAACTCCGACTGGAGCCAGGGCCTCGAGTCCGACCCGCGCTTTTGCCGCACCAATGGAACAGGCCCCACCGCCGCGAACTCGTCGGCGTCCACCCCCGACGGAGACTACGGCTATCCGTGGGCACCGATTGGCGTGGACCCAAGCGCTGGCGGCAGCACCGCGCTGTCGATCGCGTATTCGAAAGTCGATTCGACGACGCACGCGCTGCTCGCTGCCTGGACCACCGCTAAGGATTCGAAGTTCTACTACCAGAACGACAACGTTATCTGGTGCGACGCCACCAGTCCGCTATGGCCCAACTACGGGCCGTTGCAACCGCAGACCTGCTCAAATCCTCCGCCGACCTTCACTCCACAGGTGTGCGAAGGAGTCACCGACCAGACCTGCGGAGGTGGAGCAACGGAAACCTGCACGGGCGTCACCCCGCAGACCTGCCAGAACGCGCAAGCGCAGAGCTGCAACAACCTCAGCAACCAGACCTGCCAGGGTGCGCACCCGCAAACCTGCTCCGGTCAGCAGCCGCAGACCTGCGGCAATATCGGCAACCAGACCTGCGGCGGCATCAGTCCGCAGACCTGCGGCGGCGCGCATTTCCCCACCTGCAACGGCATCTCGCCGCAAACGTGCGACGGCGCGGTCAACCAGTCCTGCGGCGGAATAAGCTCGCAAACGTGCGATGGAACCACAACTCAGACCTGCGATAACGTCGTGCCACAAAGCTGCGACAACGTCGGCGCGCAGACCTGCGACGTGATCGGTGAAGTCTGCAATCTGCCCGATCCCGACACCTGCCCGGTCGAGTGGAAGCCGGACGGCTGCCCGTGCGGCGGTCCGGAGTGCAGTGAGTGCCACCTGGAGCATGTGTGTCCCCCGGGAGTCTGCAGCACGACCGGCGGAGCTTGCGCGTCGAATGGCGACTGCCCGGGGGCGCGTCAGTGCAGCGTCAGCCACAACGCCTGCAACGTCACGGCTGACTGCGCGCCTTTGCAGGGCACGTGCCACGTATCCGGCACCGCGTGCCTGGTGTCCGGAGACTGCCCGTCATTCGGGCAGTGCAGCGCTGCGCATAACGCCTGCCAGTCGGTCGCCGACTGTCCGATTCTCGGCGGCCATTGCAGCGTAACCAACGCCGCGTGCACCAGCGCCGGCGATTGTCCCAACAGCGGTTCCTGCACGGTGTCCGGTGGACTATGCACCAACGATGCGCAGTGTCCGAACACCGCAGGACACTGCTCGACTACCGGCTCGTCATGCGCCGTCAACGGCGACTGCGCGCCCGAAGGCCGATGCAGCGACACTAATCTGCCCTGCGCAAACGCGGGCGAGTGTCCCGCCGTCCCGGGTACCTGCAGCACGGACGGCAACGCGTGCTTCAACGACGCTCAATGTCCGGACGAAGGTCACTGCACCCTCGTCGGCAACGTCTGCACCGTCGACGCCCAGTGCCCGACACAATCCGGCCAGTGCAACCTGTCCGGTGGGCCGTGCTTCGCCGATCCGCAATGCCCGCCGTTCGGTGGGCAGTGCACATTTACCCACGCAGCGTGTGTAGTCGACCCGGACTGCCCGACGGTCCCGGGCGCGTGCAATCTCGACGCGCAGGCGTGTACGGTCGACGGCGACTGCGCGCAATCGGGCCAGTGCTCGCTTACCAACGGCGTTTGCCATAGCAACGGAGAGTGCCCGACCGTCCCAGGGACCTGCTCGGTGGTAGCCACAGCGTGTACCGATGACGCTAGCTGCGCCCCGATCGCCGGCCACTGCAGCATCCACACCGGCATCGCCTGTACCGTTGATGCAGGCTGCCCTGGCATCAACAACACTTGCTCGGTCACCGGGGAATCCTGCTCGGGCGGAACGTACTCGCCGTACTGCCAGTTCGATGCGCCGCCGTATAACTGTGACGAGCCCGCGTATTGCCCGCGTCAAGGTGGCACCTGCAGCGTCGACCACAGCCCGTGCTCGCACTTCTTCTCACCGCCGTTCTACGACTTCGTGTACTGCCCGACCCTCAGCAACCCGGGCAAGTGCTCGATCGACAACAACAGCTGCACTGCCGACACGCAGTGCCCGCCGATCCCGATGGGTTCACCGTCGGC
>DASXBS010000184.1:0-36995 GCA_036491555.1 Casimicrobiaceae bacterium | reverse complement strand
AACTGCGCGCCCGCGAGGAGTCAATGCGGGCTGAACGTCAGGCGATCCTCGATCAGGCCGCCGACCGTATGTCGTTCCTCCGGCTGGCCGAAACCCTGACCGCGTTCCTCCAGCGGCTACGCCAGTCGGCGGAAACGCTGGGAATCGCTGAGCGGCAGAAAGTCGTCCGTCTGCTGGTCAAGGAAGTCTTGGTCGACAATGACACCATCACGATCCGGCACTCGATCCCGACCCAAGCACCAACGCCGCCCACCAGCCGCGCGCCGCTACCGTCAAACGGCAAATTCCGGGTCGGCGATGAAAGTTACCTTTTGCGTTCGGGGAGTAAGCGGGCCGCCTTGCGGCGTCCCCTCGGTCCGCGGCTGCACCAGTCCATCCGTCATCATCCCGGCTTGCAGAAACCGGCGGATCAGCTTCAGCGCCCGGACATCCGCAATCCGCCTCGCGATCCGTGCCATGAGTACGTCGTGATTGACGCGATCGAAGAACTTCTCCACGTCAAGATCAACTACCCAACGCCGTCCTTCGCGAATGTAGCTGCGGGCAGCTTGCACCGCCTGCAGCGCACTCCGACCGGGACGAAACCCATAGCTCGAATTCGAGAACGTCGGCTCGAATATCGGTTGCATCACTTGATGCAGTGCCTGCTGAATCAGACGGTCAACCACCGTCGGCACGCCCAGTGTGCGTACCCCGCCCGAGGGCTTCGGTATGTCCACCCGGCGCACCGGCTGCGGTACGTACACGCCTGCCAGCAGCGTTTCCTTCACTCTCGGCCAGTGCACCTTCAGCCAGTCTTTGAGTTCGGCGACCGTCAATGCATCGACTCCCGGCGCGCCTTTATTCTCAACGACTCGCTGATACGCCAGCCGCATGTTGCTGCGCTCGACCACCAACTCCATCAACCGGCCAACCCCCGATTTCGTTTGCTCAGACGCCGCCGCACTAACCTCCGCACCCGACAGCCCCTCAGCCGGATTCCGTCCAGCTTCCTCGCCTCGGGCCTTGCTTGCGCAAGCTTCTGCTTCAACAGTTCGCACGAGAATCGCCTGCCCTACTCTCGGTGTCACATGTTCGGGCCTTCAGCGTCGCCGCCTACTATGCCCTCTGCTGACTTCTGACGATGCATCCCAACACCTCTCGATGCCGGTAGCACAAGGCACACCGCCAGATCTCCCCGGGTATTGCGCACGCACCTTCACGCTGATGCCTGTCGGATCTACGTCATGGCGTTCCGTGCAAGTATCGGGCTTCGCATCTAGTGGCCTGCTTACCCCGCCATGCCGCCTCATATCCATTGCTTCCTGTTCGTCAGGCCAGCGCTTTGCCTACAGCTTCCTTCAGATTCCCAGTCGCCCAGGACACCCTTGCCGTTCAGCTAGCACTTCCCCTTGCCGGGTATGCGGAGGACTTTCACCTCCAAGTACGTGCGCCCTGCCGGGCGCACCACGAAAAAAAGCGGCCGCCTCGAGCGAGGCGGCCGCTGCACCACTGATGCTGAATTCGCTAGCTGTTCGAGGTACCGCTCGTCCCGCTCGTGCCCTTGCGGCCGGCCGAGCTGCTGCCTGACCCTTCGCTCGAACCGGATCCGCCCGTGGTGCCCGGGGTGTCCGAAATATCGAGCTGACGCGATTTCTTGTGCTCGGGCGCCTTCATCTCGATGCGCAACACGCCGTCCTGGAACGCCGCCTTCGCGCTGTCGCCGTCCACCCCTTCGGGAAGCGGGATGCTGCGATAGAAGCTCCCGTAGCTGCGCTCGCTGCGATAGAAACCGCGCTCGTTGCTCGTCTGCTCATTCCGGCGCTCGCCCTGAATGATGACGTGGTCGTGATGGAGCTCGACATTCACGTCGCTCTTCTTCATGCCGGGCAGGTCCGCCGTGACCACGATCTTCCCGTCGCGCTCGTACATCTCGACGTGTGGCACCCACATCGAGCCGGCGCCGGCACCCGAGTACGGGCTCAGGATGCCGCCCGTTCGGCCGCCTGCGGGCGCATTGCGCGATGAAGCGCGTTGTTGATCGCTCCACGGGCTCGAGTACTGCGACTGGGGCACAGTTCGCTCCTGCTGGCCTTGCGTCCCGGTGCGGTTGTAGTCTCCGAGCTGCCCGAATCCGGATTGCGCTCGTCGGGAGCCTCCGAGATCGTCATCCTCCTCGCTGCCGCGGTCGAACGACGACCATAGCGGATGTCCGCCGACGAAGGCATCGAACAATCGATCCATGTCTTCGCTGAATCTGCGCATCGAAGTGAACAGGCCGCCAGGGTAGCCTCGGCCGTAGAACGGATGCGCGAGTGCGCCGGACGCGGAGCGCGACGGCACGTCGAAGTCGCGCTCCTGCCAGCTCCCGGACGCCTGAGGGTCGCCTTGCGTCGAGCTTTGGCCTGCGCTGGAAACTTCACCTGACGACCGATTGCTCCAGTCGCGTCCGGACGACTCTGCGCCTTGCTGCGCTCCCGAACGTGCGCTCGAGCCCTGCTGCGTGCCGGCGCCCGGGTTCATGTCCGAGCGCTGCTGCGACGCGCTTTGCTGCGAGCCGGGCTGGGTCTGGCGCGCGCCTGATTGTCCCTGTTGAATGTTGTTGTGGTCACTACTGGAAGAAGCCTTATCCTGCGCCATGGCGCCTCCTGTGTAAGCAAATGGAGTTGTCGGTGCGGGCCCGCCGCTCGCCGAAATGGCGAAGCGCGGGCCCGGTGCAGACGTCCGCCATCACTTTCGCGGACGCATGAATCGATGGTACGGCGCGTTCGCGACGCAGCCTATAGGACAACTCCCGAAGGTGCTGTAGGAGTGCCGCGAAGACGCCTCACTTGCGCGATCAAACCTCGAGGGGAACGCCGGGCGTTTCGCGCATATCGGGACCCGGCTCGCGGGTGTCGTCCGCGACGATGCGCCTGGCCGGGCGAAGCAAAGCCCACACCCCCATGACCAGCGCGGCGATGAGTCCCACGATCACCACCATGGCAATCCTGTCGTCGATCTGCAGAAGCCAATGATTCCAATCCATCGTCGATCTCCTCGAAGAAGTTGCGTCCGGGAAGACGCCATGTTCCTAGAATCGCCTCGACGCGCCATCGGGGCAATCGGAGGTTGTCCGAAATCCGTGTAGGCGTCCTCGCGAACGCCGACATCGGATCAGACCTGCAGCCGCTGCGGCGAAAGATATTGCTCGCGGTAGATTTCGAATGGCAGCGTATCGGCGGCCTCGATCTGGCGTTGCTTGGCCAGCGAGCCTTCGGCGAGCCGCGCGAACCGGCTGGCGACTTCGCGCGGATAGGGCATCTTCAGGATGGCATCGCGGTGCTGCGTCGATTGCGCGAGCACAAAGCGGATGTACGAACGGCCATGCTCGCGCTCCATCGCCTGCAGCACGCGCGCTGACGGGGTGGTGTCGGGATCGCGAAGCCGCGCCAGCGCCATCGCGTGCGCGCGCCGATGCGCGCCGCTGTCCGCGCGGTCGCCGTGCACCCTGGCCTGCGCCGCGTCGAGCGCGGCGGCGATCGGTTCGCACTGCGCCAGGATCTCTGCGCCCCATTCGAACAGCGGCACCTCGCGCGCCCCGCGCGCGAGCAGCAGACCGGGCTCGCGTCCTCGCGATGCCGTGCGCTGCTTGTTGCCGATGATCGCCGACAGCTCCTGCGCGGTGTCGGGCGGACTGTCGCGCAGGAGGCAATGGATCAGGAACACGTCGAGAAAACGCATAGTGTCAGCGTCGACGCCGACCACGCTGAAAGGATCGAGGTCCATGAGTCGCACCTCGACGTACTCGACGCCGCGCTCGCGCAGCGCATGCAACGGACGCTCGCCTGGATGGATCCGACGCTTGGGCCGGATCGTCCCATAGAACTCATTCTCGATCTGGAGCATGGTGTCGGCGAGCTGCCGATAGCGGTCGCCCTCGCGGATGCCGACTGCCGCGTAGGCGGGATAGGGCTTGGTCATCGCTTCCTGCAGCGACGCGGCGTAGCCGTCGAGCCCGTTGTAGCTCACGGCGAGCGAGGATTGCGCGTCGCTCTGATAGCCCAGCCGCCCCATGCGCAGCGACGTCGCGTACGGCAGGTAGAGCGTGTCGTCGTGGTAGCGCTGGAGCTCGTGGTTACGTCCCGCGACGAAGCTGCCGCATACCGACGGCGACGCGCCGAACAGATACAGCAGCAACCATGATTCGCGGCGAAAGTTGCGGATGAGCCCGAAATAATCGTCGTTGGGCAGCGGCTGCGGCCACGAGAAGTTGTAGTGGATTCCGGAGATGGTCTGCATGCGCCGCCCGTAGCGATGCGAAAGGCCCATCCGATAGACGCTCTTGGCGCGACCGACGTTGGAATCGCCGTATTGCGCGATGGGGATGGCGTCGTCGGCCGGCAACTTGCACGGCATGCTCGCCACCCACAACAACTCGTCGCCGATGGCGCGGTAGACCGCCTGGTGGATCTCGACGAGCTCCGCGAGGCATGCCTGAGGATCCGGATGTACTCCGGTGATCATCTCGACCTGCGCTTCGCTGAAATCGGTGGTGACCAGGGGATGCGTCAGCGCCGAACCGAGCGCCACCGGATGCGGCGTCAGCGCGAGCGCACCATCGGGCCGCACGCGCAGGCTTTCCTTTTCGATGCCGCGACGAAGCTTGGCCAACGACCCGAGCGGCAGCGCGCTCAGGCGCTCGTGAAGCAGTGGCGGACGACGATCGATGGACACGCGGGCTCCGGAATGTGAAATTAGTTTGTGATGCCGGGTCCTCGTCGCGCAATCGCGCGCCGAGGCCATAAGTGGCGGAGGCGGAGCGCCGCCCGTACTTCGGGGTTCGCAGTTTAACCGGGTTTGCGCGTCGCGCGCTAAGATCGCCGGTACCGCAAATGGCCGTCCTTACCCCATCGCGCTGCCGTGCATACGCGCTCGCCCTGATCGCAGTCCCGGCCAGCTGCGCCGTCGCGTTCGACCTCGAAGGCCACCGCGGCGCCCGCGGCCTCGCGCCCGAGAACACGCTCGCCGCCTTCGCGCTTGCGATCGATCTCGGCGTGACCACCATCGAGACCGATGTGGTGATCACGCGCGACGACGCGGTCGTGATTTCACACAATCCATCGCTCAATCCCGACCTGGTTCGCGACGCAGACGGCCGCTGGCTCGCGTCGCCCGGACCTCCCATTCGCGCGCTCAGCCTCGCCGAGTTGCGGGTCTATGACATCGGCCGAATCAATCCGACCAGCGCCTATGCACGCGATTTTGCGCTGCAAAAGCCGCGCGACGGTGAGCGTTTTCCACAGCTCGCGGATCTGTTCACGCTGGCCAAGACGTCGGGCAAGCCGGTGTGCTTCAACATCGAGACCAAGATCACGCCGACCTCCACGGACACCACGCCGGCGCCCGCCGAATTCGCACGACGCGTAGTCGACGTGGTGCGCGGTGCCGGCATGGCCGAGCGCGTCACCATCCAGTCCTTCGATTGGCGCACGCTGCGCGAGGTGTCGCGCATGGCGCCGGACATCCCGACATCGTGCCTCACCATCCAGAGCACGCATATGGACACCGTCAAGCCCGACGCCAGCGGCGCATCGCCGTGGCACGCGGGCCTCGTGCTCGATGCATCGGAGTCGCTGCCAGCGCTGGTCAAGGCCGCGGGCTGCCGGACCTGGTCGATGTTCTGGCGAAATCTCGGCTCCGAGCAGTTGAGGGAGGCGCATGCGCTGGGCCTCGCAGTGCTGCCCTGGACCGTCAACGATGCCGCGGACATGGCGCGCCTGATCGACATGGGCGTCGACGGCATCATTACCGACTATCCGAACCGGCTGCGTGCGGTGATGGCGTCCAAGGGACTCGCACTGCCGTGAGCGCGGCGCCAACGAAGCCCGAGATTCGGCGCGCCGGGCTTGACAATCGTCCGTAACAAGACTACATGTGGAATATAGTCTTGTCTTGGACTAAACCCAACGGCAATCGACCTCCGCGATGCCTCCTTCGACACTTTCACCGCTGCCATCCAACCGCCCGGCGCCGGATCCGGCACGGCTCGCCGGACCCGCGCTGCGCACGTTTTTCAACATCGCCGAAGCGTGGCACCTGTCGACCGACGAGGCGCGCACGCTGCTCGGCAATCCGCCTCGCTCGACCTTTTTCGCGTGGAAAAAGACCGGCGGGCCGCTCGCGCGCGACACGCTCGAGCGCATTTCGTACGTCCTCGGCATCTACAAGGCGCTCCAGATCCTGCTGCCCGATGCGCAGGCCGCCGACGCGTGGGTGCGCAAACCGAATAGCGCCCCTCTGTTCGGAGGAAAGCCCGCGCTGGAACGCATGCTCTCGGGCAACGTGGCCGATCTCTACGTGGTCCGCCAGTACCTCGACGCCTGGCGAGGGGGGTAGACCCTACATGGCCGAGGCGCTGCGCGCGCGGCGCACGCAGTGGCAGCCGAGTCACCGGCTGGTGCCCAGCCGCTTTCCGCCGGTCAGCCTGTTCGATCGAGTGGCGCGTCCCGAAGACCTCGACGCGGTGTTTGAGATCGAGGCACTCACCAACGATCGCGTGCGCGACGAGGTCGGCGAGATCACGCTGGTCCCCCCGGAGGAGCGCATCAGCGGCCCGGGAACCACGCCGATCATGGCTGCGTTCACGCATCTCAATCCCGAGGGCAGCCGCTTTTCGGATGGCTCCTTCGGCATTTATTACTGCGCGCAGGAGCTTGATACCGCGCTCGCCGAAGTGCGCTATCACCAGGCGCGCTTCCTGCGCCGAACCCGGGAGGGACCGCTGCGCCTCGAGCTGCGACTCTATCTGGCCGATCTCGATGCGCGCCTGACCGACGTGCGCAAGCTCGCCGATTGCCACCGGCCGGACGATTACGGACCCAGCCGAAAGGTCGGCATCGCGATGCGCAATGCGGTCCGCGACGGCGTCCTGTATCGCAGCGTTCGCCATGCCGGAGGAACGTGCGCCGCGGTGTTCAGACCGCGTGTGTTGAGCCGCTGCCGACAGTCGCGTCACTACGCGTTCCAGTACGACGGCAACGACGTGGTCGCCGTCGACGAGATCAAGTCGGTCTGGCGGGACAAGGCGTAGCGATGCCCAAGCACTACGTGATGGGCGGGCGCGTCAGTGCTCCAGCGCAGCCGGCTGCGCCGAGCGCTCCCGGACAGCAATCATGGCGCGCGCGGCTGGGCGCGCTGCGCAACCTGCCGCCCTTTCTCAAGATGGTCTGGCAGACCAGCCCCGCGCTGACCATCGGCGTGTCGCTGCTGCGCGTGGTGCGCGCGCTGCTGCCCATCGCCACGCTCTATGTCGGCAAGCTGATCATCGACGAAGTGGTTCTGCTGGTGCGCGCGCCGGCGGCCGGAGAGGATTTGCGCCAATGGATCGCCAGCGGCGTGCTCGACCGGATGATCTGGCTGCTCGCCCTGGAGTTCGGGCTGGCGATTCTTTCCGACGTGCTCGGCCGCGCGGTGTCGCTGCTCGATTCACTGCTCGCCGAGCGCTTCAGCAACGAGACCAGCCTGCGGCTCATGCAGCACGCGGCGACACTCGATCTCGAAGACTTCGAGGACAGTGAGCTGCAGGACCGGCTCGAGCGTGCCCGGCGTCAGGCGGGAGGACGCACCAGCCTGATCGGACAGCTGTTCGCGCAGGCGCAGGATGTGATCACGGTCGCCAGCTTCGCAGCCGGCCTGCTGGTGTACGCGCCGTGGCTGATTGCGCTGCTCGCGATCGCGCTGGTGCCCGCCTTCATCGGCGAGGCGCACTTCAACGCACAGAGCTACTCGCTCAATTACGCGCGCACCGCCGAGCGCCGCGAGCTCGACTACATCAGGCAAACCGGCGCCAGCGCCGAGACCGCCAAGGAAGTGAAAATCTTCGGACTGAACGGCTTTCTCATCGATCGCTACCGCAGCTTGTCGACGAGTTTTTTCGACGCCAATCGCCGCATCGCACTGCGCCGGGCCGGCTGGGGCAGCGCACTCTCGGCGATCGGCACGATCGCCTATTACGTCGCGTACGCCTACATCGTCTGGCGCACCATCCACGGCAACTTCTCGATCGGCGACCTCACCTTTCTCGCCGGCTCGTTCCGGCGCTTGCGCACGCTGCTGGAGAACCTGCTGCTGGGGTTCTCGCAGGTCGCGGGACAGGCGCTCTATCTCGACGACCTGTTCTCGTTTTTCGACATCGCGCCCGAAATCGTCACGCCGGCCAATCCGCGTCCGTTCCCGGATCCGATCCACGAAGGCTTCATGTTCGACAACGTCGGATTCCGCTATCCGGGCGCTGAGCGCTGGGCGGTGCGCGAATTGCAGTTCCTGCTGCGCGCCGGCGAGACGCTGGCGCTGGTGGGCGAGAACGGCGCGGGCAAGACCACGCTGGTGAAGCTCCTGGCACGGCTCTACGACCCCGACGAAGGACGCATCCTGCTCGACGGCCACGACCTGCGCGAGTACGACCTGTTCGCGCTGCGCGCCAACATCGGCGTCATTTTCCAGGACTTCGTGCGCTATCACCTGAGCGCCGCCGACAATATCGCGGTCGGACGCATCGATGCGCGCGACGATCGCACGCGCATCGTCGAGGCGGCTCGACGAAGCCTCGCCGATGAAGTCATCGACAAGCTTCCGCGCGGCTACGACCAGATCATCGGCAAGCGCTTTCGCACCGGTGTCGACCTGTCCGGCGGCGAGTGGCAGAAGATCGCGATCGCGCGCGCCTACATGCGCGACGCGCAGGTACTCATTCTCGACGAGCCGACCGCGGCGCTCGATGCGCGCGCGGAATTCGAGGTGTTCAGGCGCTTCAAGGAGCTCTCCGCCGGCAAGACCGCGGTGCTGATCTCGCACCGCTTTTCGAGCGTGCGCATGGCCGACCGCATAGTCGTGCTGGTCGATGGCCGGGTCGAGGCGATGGGCACGCACGAGGAACTGCTCGCGCAGCGCGGACGCTACGCCGAGCTGTTCGAGCTGCAGGCCGCGGGTTACCGCTAGCGAGCGCGACGTGCGATCCGCCGCTTTAGTCGCCCGACTTGATGTTGTTGTCCTTGATGACCTTGGCCCAGCGCGGAATCTCGGCGCGTACGAAGGCATCGAGCTCTGCCGGCGGCGCGCCGCGCACTTCCATCCCCTGCGCTGAAAGCTTGTCGGCAACGGCGGGAGCCTTGACCGCCTTCGAGAGTTCTTCGTAGACGCGCTTTGCGAGGCCGGCAGGCATGTTCGCCGGGCCATACACACCCCACCACGTGTATGCCTCGAAGCCCGGCACGCCCTGGCTGGCGATGGTCTCGACGTTCGGCAGCTTCGGATCGCGCTTCGCGGACGTCACTGCGATCGCGCGCACGCGCCCGGACTCGATGTGTGGATACACCAGGAACACCGACCCTATCGCAAGCGGAACCTGATTGCCGATGGCATCGTTCATGAGCGGGCCGCCGCCACGGTACGGTATGTGGTTGAACTCCACACCGAGCTGGTTCCCAAGCTGGGTCATCGTCAGGTGACCGATGCTGCCGGCCCCGATCGTTCCGTACGAAACGCTGCCCGGTTTGAGTTTCGCGGCGGCGACGACATCGCGGAACGACTTGTACGGCTGATTGACGTTCGTGACCAGCGCCATGGCGCCGGTGCCGACCAGCATCAGCGGCGTGAGGTCGCGCAGCGTGTCGAACGGCATCCCGGGAATCAGCGACGGATTCACCGCGTGCGTGTCGAACACCACACCGAGGGTGTACCCATCGGGATCGGCTTTCGCCAGTGCCGCGGTGCCGATCGAGCCTGACGCGCCGCCGCGATTGTCGACGATGAAACTCTGACCGGTCTGCTCGGTGAGCTGCTGGGCGAGAATGCGCGCGACCTGATCGACCGAGCCGCCTGCCGGGAAAACGGCGATCAGCTTCACCGGCTTGGTCGGCCAGGTTTGAGCGCTGGCCATCGAAACCGCAGCCACGTTGAGCAGCAGGGCGATCAAGGTCACGGCAGTGCGTATCGGTTTCATGGATGTCCCTTGAAGGATTCGAGTTCGGACCGGCATGGCCGTGCGCCGAAGCGTGCATCTTACGACTGCGCGGGGGCCCGCGCATCAAGCGCCGCCCACCGTTCGAACTTCTCCGCCAGGGCACGTTCGATGTCGGCCGCGCGCGCGTGATCGCGCTTGATCGCCTGCGCGCCCTGCTTGTGATAGTCGCTGGCGCTCATGCGCGCGGTGAGTTCGTGCTGCTCGCGCTCGAGCGCTTCGAGCTCGGCGGGGAGGCTGTCGAGCTCGCGCCGCTCCTTGAACGAAAGTTTGACGCGCGCCGCCGGAGCGTCGCGTGATTCGTTTCCCGACGCCATGGGGTCAGGATTACGCCCGCTTGGCGACGGCACTGGCGCGCGCGGCCGCTGCGCCAGCCAATCGCTGTAGCCGCCGACGTACTCCTTCCACTGGCCTTCGTTTCCAGGCGAGCTCTCGGCCACCAGCGTCTGGGTGACGACGTTATCCAGGAACGCGCGGTCGTGGCTCACCAGAAGCAGCGTTCCCGAGTACGACTGCAACGTGTCCTCCAGAAGCTCGAGCGATTCGATGTCGAGATCGTTGGTAGGCTCATCGAGCACCAGCAGATTCGCAGGCAGCGCGAACAGGCGCGCGAGCAGCAGGCGGTTACGCTCCCCGCCGGAGAGCATTTTCACCGGCGCGCTCGCGCGCTGCGGCGCAAACAGGAAATCGGCGAGGTAGGAAAGCACGTGCTTGCGCCCGCCCGCCGTCTCGATCCACTCGGAGCCCGGGCTGATCGTATCGGCAAGCGTGCGCTCGGGATCGAGCTGCGCGCGCATCTGGTCGAAGTACGCGACCTGCAGCCGCGTCCCAAGCCGGAGGGTTCCTTCGTCGGGTGCGAGGGTCCCGACGATGAGCTTGAGCAGCGTGGTCTTGCCAGCGCCGTTGGGTCCGATCACGCCGATGCGGTCGCCGCGCATGACGCGAAGCGAAAGATTGTGCACGACGACGCGATCCCCGAAGCGCTTGCCGACCTGCTCGAGCTCGGCGACCAGCCTTCCCGAGCGCTCGCCGGCGTCCAGCGCAAGCTTGACCTGGCCGATGCGCTCTCGCCGCTGCGCGCGCTCGCTGCGCAGCCGCTCGAGCCTGCGCACGCGGCCCTCGTTACGCGTGCGACGCGCCTCGATGCCCTTGCGTATCCAGACCTCCTCCTGTTTCCAGAACGCATCGAACTTGCGCCGCGCAACGCTCTCCGCCGCGAGCTCGGTCTCCTTGCGCGATTCGTACGCGGAGAAGTTGCCGGGATAGGAGCGCAGCAGGCCACGATCGAGCTCGACGATGCGCGTGGTGACGCGGTCGAGGAACATTCGATCGTGCGTCACCACGATTGAGGCGCCCTGCTTTCGCAGCAGCTCCTCGACCAGCACGATGCCGTCGACGTCGAGATGATTGGTCGGCTCGTCGAGCAGAAGCAAATCCGGCGTCAATGCGAATGCGAGTGCCAGCGCAGCGCGCTTTTTCTCGCCACCCGACGCGGTGAGCGGATCGGTCGCCTCGTCGAGCCCGAAGCGATGCATGAACTCGACCAGCCGCGCCTGCACCCGCCAATGCTCGCGCTCGTCGTGCGCCGCGTCGCCACCGTGCGTGAGCCCGCCGCGCATCACGAGGCTTTCGCGCAGCGTCGAGGCCGCCGGCAGCTGCGGCTCCTGCTCGACCAGCACGACACGCAAGCCGTCCGGCGCGGCGAGCTCGCCGCCGTCGAGCTCGGCGCGTCCGGCGATCACATCGAGCAGCGAGGATTTGCCGGTGCCGTTGCGCCCGATGAGGCCGATGCGCTCGCCCGCTTCGATCGAGAAGTCGGCGCGATCGAGCAACGGATGCAGTCCGAACGCGAGCTCGGCTCCTTGCATGTTTAACAGCGGCATGGCGCGAGCATAGCGGATCGCGCGATCGCCCGCGGTCGTAGGTCGTAGCTACAGCCGAGCGAGCAGGTCATCGCGGGCACGCACGCAATGTGCGCGTGCCAGTCGTCCCGCCTTGTCGACATCGTGGCGCGCGATCGCGCGCGTGATCTGCCGGTGCTCGGCCACGATGGCGTCGGTGCGTTTGGGGCCGAATCCGAATCGCACCCTGAGCGCCTCGACCAGCAGGCGCCCCTGCGCGAGTACGCGCACGGCGTCGGGGTTGGCGGCGTGGCGATTGATCGCATCGTGAAAGCCGCGGTTGGCACGCACGACTTCGAGCGGATCGGCGCTCGCGATCGCCCGCTCGAAGGCCGAGAGCTGCGCGCGCAGCTCGCCGATCCCGGCATCGTCGATCGCTTGCGCGCAGCGCTCGGTGAGCATGCCTTCGATGGCGGCGCGCAGGTCGTACACGTTGCGCACGAACGTTGCGTCGACCGCGCGAATCACCGCGCCGCGGTGCGGCAGCACGTCGAGAATGCCCTCGCGCTCGAGCGCGCCCAGCGCACCGCGCACCGGCATATGGCTCACCGAGCAGATCGCCGCGATGTCGTCAATCTTGAGCCGGCTGCCGGGCGCGAATTCTCCGGTCAGGATGCGCTGGCGCAGGTCGGCGGCAACGCGCATCGCGGTTGTCGCGCCGATCGCATCGGCGCCCGCGTTGGCGCCGACGTTATTCCGGCTCGACGCCGACATCGTGGACCAGCTTGGTCAGGCGTTTTTCCTCGGCATCCATCATCGCGCTCGCGTCCGCCGGCGAGCTGGCGATGACTTCCGCGCTCATTCCGGCCAGGCGGTCCTTGAGCGAGGGGTCGCGCAGTACATCGACGATGTCGCGATTGATCTTGGCGATGACCGCGAGGGGCGTCTTCGCCGGCACGATCACCGCGGCCCATGACGTGAAGTAGAAATTGGGGACGCCTGACTCGGCGATGGTCGGCACGTCGGGGAGATACGGCGAGCGCTTCTGCCCGCCCACTCCGAGCAGCTTCATCTTGCCCGACTGTACGTGCGGCATGATCGACGGCACCGCGTCGAACATGACCTGCACTCGCCCGCCGATGACGTCGGGGTGCGCCTGCCCGCTGCCCTTGTAGGCGATGTCCTGCATCTTGGTGCCGGTCATGTTCTGGAAGGCGAGCGCCCACAGCTCGGGATTGCTGCCGCGGCCCGACGTAGCGACGTTGACCTTGCCGGGATTGTCCTTGATGTACTTGATGAGCTCCTGCACCGAGTTGACCGGCACCTGCGCGTTCACGACCAGCGCCATCTGCACCTGCGTGGTCACGGTGACCGGCTTGAAGTCGGCGAGCGCGAACGGCAGCTTTTTGTACAGCGCGGGATTGACCACGTGTGAGCTCGCGACGAAGCCGATGGTGTAGCCGTCCGGCGGCGCGGTGGCCACCGTCTCGGTGCCGATCACGCCGTTGACGCCGGGCTTGTTCTCGACGATCACGCCCACGCCCCACTTCTGCGAGAGCTTCTCCGCGACCAGGCGCGCAGTGATGTCCGTCGCCCCGCCCACCGGATACGGCACGATTATCTTGACCACGTGGCTGGGATAGTCCTGAGCGCTGGCCGATGCGATCCAGAACCCGATGGCAAGCGCTGCGGCGACGAGGCAAAAAGAGCGTTGGCTGGATTTCATGCTTCCTCCTGCAGGACGTTCAGTACGCGGGTTTGGTCGGAAACCATCCCGGGCGGCCGGGATCCAGATACGCGCCCTTGATGTCGGTGACCTCGTAATGCGCGAGCGCGTCGAGATCGACGCGCACGCCCAGGCCGGGCGCTTCGGGTACCGCGAGTGTGCCCTGCCGCACCGCAAAGGGCGCGTCGATGACGTCGCCGCCGAGATAGTCGCGCTCGTTGTCGATCGCCAGCGTCATGTTGGGGATGCTCGCCGCGAGATGCAGGTACGCTGCCTGCGACAGCCCAAGCTCGCCGCCGCAATGCAGCGTCACCGGGATGCCGACCGATTCGGCGACCGCCGCCGCTTTGATGGTCTGCCACAATCCGCCCGCCTCGTGCGGATCGAGCAGGATCACATCCGCGGCGCCGGCGCGCACGATGTTGCCCACGTCGTTGAGCGTGTACGCCGACTCATCGAGCGCGATGGGAATGGTCTGCAGGGTGCGCAGCAGCGCGTGGCCTTCGAGGTCGTCGAGCTCGAGAGGCTGCTCGACATAGACGGGATCGAATTCGGCGAGCTTGCGCAGTTGCCGGCGCGCGGTGCCCGGTGTCCATGCACCGTTGACGTCGAGGCGCAGAGGCGCCGCCGCGCCCAGGCAGTCGCGCACCGCGCGCGTGAGCGCGATGTCGGATGCCTCGTCGAAGCCGATCTTGAGCTTGAACGAGCTGTAGCCGCGTTGCTGGAAGTCGAGCGCATCGGCGACGCATTTGTCGCGATCGCTTTCCAGGAGATAGGCGCAGATCTCGATGGGATCGCGCCACGCACCGCCCCACACACGGTACAGCGGCTGCCCGCATGCCTTGCCGAAGGCGTCCCACATCGCCATCTCAACGGCGCAGATCGCCATCACCGCCGCGCGTTTGTGGTGGTAGTAGCCGGCGCCGAGCACGTGCCTGTAGATCGACTCGGCCTGGTCGACACCCTTGCCGATCGCGCCCGGCATGACAACGTGATCGAGTACCGCGGGAATCGCATCGAGCAGGCAAATGGTCTCGCCGTAACCCTTGAGGCCGCCTTCGGTGGTGAGCTCGACGATGAGCCGGGTCACGCCGGAACGCGTTCCCGATGCCCAGGCGATGGGATGCTTGAGCGGAACGCGCACCAGCCAGCGGCGCATCGATGCAATGCGCAGGCCGGCGACGCCGATCGAAGTCGTGGCGGCGGTGAAGGTGCTCATGCGAAGTGGCAGCGGATTCCTAGTCGGCTGACGCTACCGCAGATTTGATCAAAAATCAAATTGGTCGCACAACGGCGTACGGCTCCAGCTGCAGAGTCTCCAGGTTCGGCCCGAGCATCACGACGCGTCCGCTGCGGCGGTTGAAGCCATCCTCGGAGAAATCGAATTCGAAGGTCCTGCGCACGCGGACGATGCCTTCCGCATCGCGCGCCAGGCGCAGGCGCGTGCCGTGCACGGTATCGTCGAGCAGTTGCAGTCCCTGCCGCCTGCATGCATCGCGCGTTGCCCGCACCGCCGCCTCGCGCGCACGCAGCGCCTCGTAGAACAGCCACGCGCCGAGCACGAGCGCGATGGCGAGCAGCGTCTCCCAGAAAGACACGGTGCTAAACTCCTCTCATCGACCCGCGGTCGACCGCTGGCCCTGCTCAGGAGCTTCGATGCGAACGCTGATTGCCTGCATTTTCCCTGCGCTTTTCCTGTTCATGCCCGCGGCGCTCGCGCAAAAGACCGCGCAGACGCCGACCCAGTTCTACATGGAGTACCGCGATGCGTGGGCCAAGGCCAAATCCGTCGATGCGCTCCTGCCCTACCTGTCCAAGGATGGGCGCGCCGAGATCGAGGCGACCCCGCCCGACAAGCGGCAGATGATGTTCGAGATGATGAAGATGATGGGCAACATGAGCAACGTCAAGGTGCTTAAGGAGACTCGTAAGGGAGACAGCTACCTGCTCGATCTGACTAGCACCGGAGCCGACAAGTCGCCGCTCACCGGGAGTGCCGAGATCATCACCGAAGGCGGCGCCTTGAGGCTCAAGCGCGAGAGCTGGAAGACCTGAGCTTCAACACGCGCGGTGCAGAGTAGCGCTACCGCCGCCCACGCGATCGATTGCAGCGACTCCAGCCTCCACGATGCCAATGCCGAGCGCAGGCGCGCACGCCGACCGCATACCCAGCGACCCCGACTACTACGCGCGGCTGCCAGTTTTTCACGGCTTCGGCAGCATCATGGATCCGGAACATTACCGACCGCTTCCCGACGACTGGTCCATCGGCATGACCGATGTCGTGCGCTCGACGCAGGCCATCGAATGCGGGCGCTACAAGGCGGTGAACGTGGCGGGCGCCGCCGTGATCGCCGCGCTCGCCAACAGTCTCGGCGGACGCGTTTTTCCGTATGTGTTCGGTGGCGACGGCGCCAGCTTCGCGGTGTCGCGGCAGGACGAACAGGCCGCGCGCGATGCGCTGGCGGCGACGGCCGCGTGGGCGCGCGATGAGCTCGAGCTCGAGCTGCGCACGGCGCTCGTGCCGGTGAGCGAGGTCAGCGCGCAGGGACTCACGCTCAGCGCGGCGCGCTTCGGGCCATCGAAGCATGTCTCCTACGCGATGTTCTCGGGCGGCGGACTGGCGTGGGCCGAGCGCGCGATGCGCGACGGAAAATTCTCTGTGTCCGCCGCCGCGGCCGGCGTTCGCCCCGATCTGT
Source organism: Casimicrobiaceae bacterium (assembly GCA_036491555.1). Classification (GTDB taxonomy): domain Bacteria; phylum Pseudomonadota; class Gammaproteobacteria; order Burkholderiales; family Casimicrobiaceae; genus PALSA-1003. Next base: position 20,750 of record DASXBS010000184.1, on the reverse strand, counting down.
CGGGACTGTCCTGCCGATGGAACGACATTCCCGCCACGCGCGGAGTGATCGTGTCGCTGCTCGTCGCGCCGGTGCAGCTCGGCGATCCCGCATTCCGTGCACTCATCGAGGAGCTGCTGGCCGAGCTCGAGACCAGCCCCGACGTCGCGCGTCCGGTTCCGGAGGGCGCGCCGGCGGTAGGCTGGCCGCCACCTGGCCTCGAGCTCGAGGCGCGGGCCTCCGGCGCGTCCGGCGATAGCCTGTGGCTGCGCCGCGCGCGCATCGCCATGGCGTCGTTCATCGCCTACATCGTGATGCGCTTCGGGGTGCGCGTCGGGGACTTCGATCCCGCGGTGTATCGTCGCGACGTGGTCGAGAACTCCGACTTCCGGAAGTACGACGACAACTTGCGCATGACGCTCGACTGCACCGCGCAACTCGCCGATCGTGTCGAGGCGCGCCTCCAGCGAGCCGAAGCCGACGGCGTCGCCCGCTTCGGCATGCATCGCCAGTCGCGCGCGATCATGACCTGCATCGTGCCGTCGATCGCCGAAAGCAACCACGTCCATTTCGTCGACGGCGCGGCGGGTGGCTACGCGCTCGCGGCGCGCCGCCTGAAAATTCCCGCGTAGCACGACGCCTCCCTGGAGAATCACCCAATGCCGGACCTGCAATGGATGACGCTGACCGAGCTCTCGCGATCGCTGACGCGCGGCGAGACGTCGTCCACGGAAATCGTCGAGGCGTACTTGCGGCGCATCGACGCGTTCGATGCTCGGCTGCACGCGTTTATCGACGTCTATCGCAGCGACGCGCTGGCGGCCGCGTCCAAGGCTGATCGCGAGCGCGCCGCAGGACGTCTTTGCGGGCCGCTGCACGGGTTGCCGATTGCGCTCAAGGATCTGCTGCATGTGCGCGGCAGAATGACGACCGCGGGTTCCAAGGTGCGGCCGTTCGGCATCGCCCACGAAACCGCAACTGCGTGGGAGCGTCTGCAGGCCGCCGGAATGATCGCGCTGGGCAAGACGCATCTGGTCGAGTTCGCGTTCGGAGGCTGGGGACGCAACGCGCCGATGGGCGCGCCGTGGAATCCGTGGGACATTCAGATCCATCGCGTGGCAGGCGGATCGAGCAGCGGCTCGGCGGTCGCGGTGGCGGGGGGACTCGCTCCGGCAGCGATCGGATCCGACACTGGCGGCTCGATCCGTATCCCGTCGGCGCTGTGCGGGCTCACGGGACTCAAGCCGACCTACGGACTGGTTAGCCTCGCCGGCGTGTTTCCACTGGCGCTCACGCTCGATTCGGTGGGACCGCTCGCACGCAGCGCGGAAGACGCCGGGCTGCTGACCGCGGCGATGGCCGGGCCCGACCCGCGGGATGGCGCGACGCTGTCCGCACCGGGCGTCGATTTTGCGGCCGCGCTGGAGGCCGCGCCCGACATTCACGGCATGCGCATCGCTGCGCTTCCGGTCGAGCAGTTTCAGTGGCCGCCGAGCGCCGACGTCCTGCGCGCACGCGCCGACGCCCTCGCGGCGCTGCGCGAGCGTGGCGCCGACGTCGACGAAGCGCCGGTGCCTGTCGATTTCGATGATGTGATGACCCGCAGTGGCCGCATCATCGCCGCCGAGGCCTACGCGCGTCACCGGCGCTATATCGAAGACCCGACGCTGGACTTCGATCCGTGGGTGCGCAAACGCACGCTGGGCGGGAAGGCGATCGATGCCGCCGAATACGCGAACGAGATCGCCGCGCACCGACGGGCGGCGGGTGCGTTTGCGCAGTGGATGCGCGGTCGAGACGCTTTGCTCACGCCAACGCTTCCGATCACCGCGACCCCGCTGGAGGAAGTCGACGAGGCGACCACGCCGCTGGCGACCTTCACGCGCGCAGCCAATTACCTCGGTGCTTGCGCGCTGTCGTTGCCGGCGGGGCTGTCAGGCGACGGGCTGCCCGTGGCTGTGCAGCTGATGGGGGCGCCGTTCGCCGACGCCGACCTGATACGGATCGGACGCGCCTTCCAGCAGGCGACCGACTGGCACCGCGCGCATCCGGACCTCGAGCTTGCCGGCGTCAACACCTGAATCGCGCCTGACGTGACCCGCAGCTCGGTGACAGCTCAGTGGCGCCTGGGTTGCCACTCAGTGGGAGTTCAATTTCCCGTACGGTCGGCGGCGGCGAAATCGAACATCACATGCTGGCGCTTGTTCTCGGATACCGCCACGCTGTGCCGCTTGCGCACACCGTTCCATTGCGCGTCGACCGTGTACTGACCCGATGGCAGCTTGACCAGCAGCAGCGGACCCTCGGTGCGCACGTTGAGGACGTCGCGCCCGTTCGCATCGCGGATGTTCACGTCGGCATTCGCGACGTAGGGCTCGGTCGAATCCGCGGTCGGCTTCTCCGCGCTGGCGGCGAACTCGAGCGTAAGGGGAAAGCCCGCTTCGGCCTGCTTGAGCGCATCGACCTCTTCCTGGCCGATGCCGCCGCTCACGTACTCGACGGAGCCGTTGGATTGAAGCGGCGGAAGGCGCTCCGCGCCTGCCGGCATGCTGACGAGCCAGGAGATCGCAATCAGCAGGGCGAAGAGACATGCTCGCTCGAGGGCAGGGCTGCTGATTATGACGAATGGGGAGATTTTTTCTTTCATGGTCACGCTCCTGTGGAACATTGCACGGGGACTGCGGTCGCACTGCATCGGTAAGCTTTACGCCAGTTCTGGCAGCCGCGAGCGTTCCGGCGGCAGCCGCAGCGGGCGCATAATATGTTTTGTCACGCGAATCGGCCATGCGTTCCCTCTCGATGAGCTTTGCTTGCACGATTGCGCTCGCCGCCGCGCTGCTGCTCGGAATGCCTTCGCAGGCTACGGCGGCGGCTGGCGCGCAGGCATCATCCGATTCCACCGGCGAGGGCATTGCCTGGATCAAGGGGGATGTCGACGCCGCATTCGCCGCCGCCAAGGCGGCGCACAAGCCGGTGTTCCTGTACTGGGGCGCGGTCTGGTGCCCGCCGTGCAATCAGGTCAAGGCCACCATCTTCAATCGCCAGGATTTCATCGACCGCTCGCGCTTCTTCGTTCCGGTGTATCTCGACGGCGACAGCAAGAGCGCACAGAAGCTGGGCGAACGCTTCAAGGTGGTCGGCTACCCGACCATGATCCTGTTCACGCCGGAAGGCCGCGAGATCACCCGACTGCCCGGCGAAGTCGACGCCGACCAGTACATGCGCGTGCTGGCGATGGGCATGGACGGCGCGCGACCCATCAAGGACACGCTGGCGGCGGCGCTCGCCCCGGGGGCGAAGCTCAGCGCTGAGGAATGGCGCATGCTTGCCTATTACCCGTGGTACATCGACGAGCAGCAGGTGGTGACGAAGGCGAAGCTCAACGCGACGTTGCGGGCGCTCGCCGACGCCTGTCCCGCGGATCAGCGCGAGACCGCGGCGCGCCTGAAAATGAAAGCGCTGGCGACCGCGGCGGCCGACAAGAACGTCAAGCCGCGGGACGACCGCGCGGCGGTGGCAACGCTCTCCGCGCTGCTCGCTCAGCCGCGCTTCGCGCGCGACAACTTCGACCTCGTCGCCTATTACGGCGACAACATCGCCAAGGCGTATACGCTGCCACGCTCGCCCGAGAGGGCGCATCTGGTCGCAGCTTGGAACGCACGGCTGCAGCAACTGGTCAGCGACACGACCCTGTCGTCGGCTGACCGGCTCGCGGCGCTCGACGCGCAGATCGCGCTGGCAAAGCTCGACGATCCGAAGGCCGCAGTCTCGCCGGCGCTCAAGCAGAGCGCGCGCGAGCAGGCGGCGCGCGTCGACCGCGAGACCACCGATCCCTATGCGCGCCAGGCGGTGATCAGCTCGGCCGCGGAAATCCTCGCCGATGCCGACCTGCTCGACGAATCCGACGCATTGCTCAAGGCCGAGCTGCAGAAATCGCACTCGCCGTACTACTACATGCTCGGTCTCGCCGCGAATGCCAAGACACGCGGCGACAAGGCCGCTGCCCTCGACTGGTACCAGAAAGCCTACGCCGCCGCCGATGGACCGGCGACGCGCCTGCAGTGGGGCGCGAGCTACGTCAATGCGCTGGTCCAACTATCGCCGGAGGACAGTGCCCGAATCGATACCGCGGTGAACAGCGTGCTGGGTGAGCTCGAAGCCGCGCCTGAGACGTTCTACGGCCGCAACCAGCGCGCGCTCGAGAAGATCAACGGCAGCCTGGTGCGGTGGGAGAAACAGGCGAAGAACGACGCGCGGCGCGACGCTTCGCTCAACCGCTTTCGCACCCAACTCGCGAACGTGTGTGCCAAGCTCCCGACCACCGATCCGGCACGTGCGAGTTGCGAGCGTGTAGGCCGCGCCGTAACCGCAAAAACATGAGCGTGCATTCGATGAACGAGCCCGAACTCGAAGTCAGCCCCGACGACCGTCCGCTGTTTCGCGAGCAACGAACGCCCACCCGCTCCGGCACGCGCTGGGTGTTGCTGTTGTGCGTGCTGCTCGTGCTGCTGGCGGCAGGTTATTTCATCTGGATGTCGCGCCAAACGCCGCCGCCCGCGCCCGTCGCGTCCAAGCAGCCGGCGCCCCCGACGGCGGCGCCGGCCGAGCCGCGCGTCGAGCATCCGGTCGCGGCCGTGCCTGCCGAGCCACTGCCCGCGCTGGGCGAGAGCGACGCGACGATCGGCGCCGCGCTTGCCCAACTGTTCGGCGCAGGCGTGTTCCAGCAACTGTTCGTTCCCGAGGCGCTGGTCCGCCACATCGTGGTCACCATCGACAACCTGCCGCGCCACCAGGTTGCGGCCCGCATGCTGCCGTTCAAGTCGGTGCCGGGGACGTTGCATACCGCGGGCGACCCGGCGGCGCCGACGCTGGCGGCCGACAATGCCGCGCGCTACACGCCGTACGTGCGCGCATTCGAAGCCGTCGACAGCAAGCAACTGGCCGCCGTGTACACGCGCTATTACCCGCTGTTCCAGCAAAGCTACGTCGAACAGGGCTATCCGACACGCTACTTCAACGACCGCCTGTTCGAAGTCATCGACCATCTACTGGCGACACCCGATATCAAGGCGCCGATCGCGCTTGCGCAGCCGAAGGTGCTTTACGAATTCTCGGATCCGGAGCTCGAGCAGCTCTCGGCGGGACAAAAGGCGATGCTGCGCATGGGGCCGGACAACGAAGCGCGAGTGAAGGCGAAGTTGCGCGAGATCCGCAAGGCGCTGCAGACTCCATGATGTCTCGCTTCAGGCGTTGACGAACCCGGCGCGTTCGCGCGCCAGTGCAGCCGCAGCGCTTCCCAGCAAGGCCACGAAACGGCGCGAAAGCGCGCCCTCCAGCGCATCGGTGCACACCGCCGCCGTATAGACCGCCGCCAACCGGAATCCTTCGGGCAGCTCGCCCACCAGCTCGACACCGGCGGTGGCGATGATTTCGCTTGCCTGCGTAATGCCGATCGCGCCCGCATTCGCGCGAGCGAGCTCGCGCATCGCCGTCGCGCCGTTGGGATAGGTGCGCAAACGCGTCTGCATCTGCGCGTCGATCCCGAGCCCGCACAGCACGCGCAGCACATGAATGCCTGCGGTCGAGCGCTCGGTATCGGGAACCAATACTGCCGGCGCGTCGAGCAGCACCGCGCGCAACGCTTCGCCGCTGGAGACATCCGGCCGCGCGTCGCCTTGGCGGACGGCGACCGCAGTCGGGACGGCGCCCAGACGCGTCGCGGTCGACGCATCCACTCGGCTTTCGGCGGCGAGCGCGTCGATCAGCACGTCGGTGAGGATCGCGATATCGCAGGGCGCGCCCGCGACCAGTGCATCGCGCATCGCGCCGACCGCGCTGTAGGTCGCGTCGATCGCGCATCCGGTCGCCGCGCTGAATCCGCCCTGCATCGCTTCGACCAGGCCCTTGGCCGCGCCACCGCTCAGGATGTGCAGACGCGAAAGCGCCTGCGCGGACTTCATCGCTGCATCCGGCTACTGATCTGGCTTCGCACCCGAGACCTTCACGATGCGCTCCCACTTGACGATGTCGTCGCTCATGTAGCGCGTGAACTCGTCGGGAGTCATGGTCATCGCCACGGCACCCTGCTTCGACCATTCGTCGCGCACTTCCGGCTTGCTCACTATCTTGACCACCTCGGCGTTGAGGCGGCGCACGATTTCGGGCGGGGTGCCCTTGGGCGCCATCAGCCCCAGCCAGATGACCGCTTCGTATCCGGCGACACCGGCTTCCGAGATCGTCGGCACGCTGGGCAGCACCGTGGAGCGCACCTTGCCGGTGGTCCCCAGCGCCTTCACCTTGCCGGCGCGCGCGAACTCGCTCATGGTGGTCACCGCATCGAACATCATGTCGACCTGACCGCCGACGACATCGGTGCGCGCCTGCGAGCTGCCCTTGTACGGGATGTGGACGATGTCGACGTTGGCCATCGCCTTGAACAGCTCGCCCGCCATGTGGTAGGGGGTTCCCGGCCCCGACGACGCGTAGTTGAGCTTGCCCGGCTTGGCGCGCGCCAGCGCCAGCAGCTCGGCGAGCGAGTTCACCGGCACCGACGGGTTCACCACCAGCACCAAGTCCGAGTAATTGATCGCAGCGATGGGAACGAAGTCGCGCATCAGCGCGTACGGCTTGTTCTGCATCAGCGTCTCGTTCACGGTGTGCGTATTGGACATGAGCAGCAGCGTGTAACCGTCGGACGGGCTCTTGGCTACCGCGTCGGTGCCGAGCACCGAGCCGCCACCCGGCCGGTCCTCGATGACGAACGGCTGGCCCATGGCGTCCTGCAATCGCTGTCCGAGGAAGCGCGCGTAGATGTCGGCCGGACCGCCGGCGGCGAAGGGGACGATGATCTTGACGGCACGGTTCGGATAATCCTGCGCCAGCGCGGCCGCGCAGGTCGCGCACGCGAGCATGAAAACGACGAGCCTCACGGGGTATCGCAGCATCGGGCAGTCCTCCAGCGCCGGTGGGCGCTCGCTAATTTACTACGATCCTGGCGCGCTGCCCTATCGCTCGCTCGCGGGTGCGTTGAACAGCGACGGCTCCGCCTCTTCCGCGCGATGGACTCCGGTCACCGGGGACAATCCCGCGATGCGCACGCCGAGCAGCCGGATGCGCCGCTCCAACGGCACCCGCTTGAGGCATTCGCCCGCGACGCGGCGGATGGTGCGCGCGTCCTGCGTCGGCGTCTCGATGGTCTTGTCACGAGTGACGATCTTGAAGTCATCGTAGCGAAGCTTGAGTCCGATGGTCCTGCCGACGTAGCCTTTGCGCGCGAGATCGCCGGCGAGGTCGGTGCACAGCTCGGTGAAGATCGCCGACAGCTCATCCCGGTCGCGGCGCGCATGCAGGTCGCGGTCGAAGGTCGTCTCACGGCTGATGCTCACCGGCTCGCTCTCGGTCACCACTTCGCGCTCATCGCGGCCGTTGGCGGCGTCGTGCATCCAGGCGCCGCGCGTCGCCCCGAAGTGCTCGATCAGCCACGCGGGGTCCGCGTGGGCGAGCTCGCCGATGGTGTGCACGCCCAGCGCTTCCAGACGCTCGCTGGTCTTGGGTCCGATGCCGTTGATCTTGCGCGCGGAGAGCGGCCAGATCCGCCGCGGGACGTCGTCGGAAGCAAGCATGGTCAGTCCGTCGGGCTTGTCGAGCTCGGAAGCGATCTTGGCGAGCAGCTTGTTGGACGCGACGGCAATCGAGCACGACACACCGGTAGCCGCACGCACGCTGTCCTTGATCGCGCGCGCCACATCGCGGGCGCGCCACCACGCTTCGCCCGGCGCCTCGGCGTCGCCCTCATGCTCGGGCAAGCGCACACCAGTGAGGTCGATGTAGATCTCGTCGATCCCGTGATCCTCGATGCGCGGCGCGATCGCGCGCACGGCTGCCTTGAATGCGCGCGAGCAGCGCCGGTAGGCGTCGAAGTCGACCGGGAGCAGGATGGCGTCGGGCGCGAGGCGTGCCGCCTTCATCAGCCCCATCGCGGAATTGACGCCGAACGCGCGCGCCGCATAGGTGGCCGTGGTGGCGACGCCGCGTCCGACGTAGTCGCGCAGACGCGTGAACTCATGCACGGTGTCGCCGGTCACGGGATCGATCGCGTCGCGGGGCTGGTGGGCGCTGCCACCGCCGATCACGACCGGCAGGTCTGCGAGCTCCGGGTAGCGCAGCAGTTCCACCGACGCGTAGAACGCGTCCATGTCCAAGTGAGCGATCAGTCGCGGCGACGGTGAGGTCATGGGCGAAACACGACGCCAACCCGAGCTGCGGCCGGGGTTGACGACAGTCTAAGTCAAAGCGATGACGCCAGTCCCTAGAACCCGTACAGGCGCGCCGGGTTGTCGACCAGGATGGCGCGGCGCGTGCGCTCGTCCGGCGCCCAGTCGAGCAGCAGATCGAGCATCGCCGCCGTGGAGGGCGCGGGCGTCGTGCCGGGATGCGGCCAGTTGCTCGCCCAGACGCAACGGTCCGGCTTCGCGGCGACCAGCGCGCGCGCGAGCGCGCTCACATCCTCGTACGAGGGCGCGCCGGTCTTCGACGTCTCGTACGGCGCCGACAGCTTGACCCACACCCTGCCGCTATCGAGTAGCCGAAGCAGGCTCGCGAACGCGGGATGCGAAGTCGGCACGGGCTCGAGGAACTTGCCGTTGTGGTCGATCACCACGTCGACCGGCAGCGCAACGATGCGTTCCTCGAGCGCCGGAAGCTCGCGCCCGTCGAGCTGGAGCTGGACGTGCCATCCGCAAGCGCGCACACGGGTGGCCAGCTGCTCGACGTCATGCCACGAAAGGTAGCCGCCCTTGAGCATGAAGCATCGCGCACCGCGAAAGCCGAGGCCGTTCAATCGCGCCAGCTCGGCCTCGGCAACGTCGGGACGGATGGTCGCGATGCCACGTGCGCTGTCGCCGAACTGGCGCAGCGCATCCTCGGTGCAGGCGTTGTCGAACATGTAACCGTTGGGCTGCACGACGATCAGGCGGGAAAGACCCAGCTCGCGTTGCACCTCGCGGTACGCGGCGACCGGTGCATCGGGCAGCGCCAGCGGCCACGTCGGCGCCGCGCGGAAGCGCGGATCGTAAATGTGCATGTGGCAATCGCACGTGAGCGCCGGCGCGACGAGTCGAGGCTTCGTGGTCATCGCGACTCCAGCGGATGAGGAACGGCGCACGTGGCCGCGCGCCCGGCGACTTGGCTCGGTGCTCGCATTATTCCTCGATCGGTCCGGACAGGACCCACGGCCCGCCCTGGTAGCGCTGATCCGGACCCGGCGCATCCGGCGGCGCGGCATTCGGAAAAAGCTCCGCGAACTTGCGCGAGCTGTCGCGCGGATGAAAGCCCAGGTGCGCCGCTTTGCGATTGTCCCACCACGAAACCAGATTGTCGGACACGCCATAGATGACCGAATGATCGACGCGCGGCGTGAACAGCGCGCGCGCGACCAGCTCGACCAGATCGTCATAGCTCAGGTAGGTGACCAGCATGCGCGGATGCGTGGGCTCGGCGAACGAGGAGCCGATGCGCAGGCACACCGCCTCGATGCCGAATCGGTCGAAGTAGTAGCGGGTCAGCGCCTCGCCGAAGCACTTGCTCACGCCGTAGAGGCAATCGGGGCGCAGCGGAACCTCGGTGTCGATCACTTCGCTTTGCGGATAAAAACCGACCACGTGGCTCGAGCTCGCGTAGATCACGCGGCGCACCGCGTGCTTGTGCACCGCTTCGTAGACGTTATAGAGACCCACGATGTTGCCCTGGACGATCTGCTCGAACGGCGACTCCAGCGAGATGCCGCCGAAGTGCAGCACCATGTCGACGCCGGCGACCAGCGCATTCACTGCGTTCTTGTCGGAGAGCTCGGCGAGCATGACTTCCTCGCCGCGATGCGCGGACCCGCAGTCGACACGATCCGACACGCGCAGATGCTCGCACCACTCGCGCAGATGCGGCCGCAGCACGCGGCCCAAACCACCGGCAGCGCCGGTCAGCAGCAATCGTTGGAAGGGTTTGCTCAAAGGGATTACCTCCGTGCTGCGCGCTGCAGCTCATTGCGCAACCCGGTGCTCGGGACGGCGCGTCGCACTCGTGCTCGGACTCGGGCGGCTGGCGAGCGCGCATGGTAGCAGACGCGCGGCAGATGGGACGCGATGCGTGAGGTGCCGCTAGCGCGTGCGCGAACGTGCCTGAGGGAGCAGCGGCTCTCCGCCGCCGACGCCGAACATTTCCTGAAGCGCTTCGCGATACGCGCTGCCACCGGTGCGCATGCTGTTGTTGTGCGTCGCGCCCTCGACCAGCAGCAACTTTTTCGGCTCGTGCGCAGCATCGTAGAGCGCCTGCGAAAAGCGTGACGGCACCATGCGGTCGTCGGCGCCGTGCACGATGAGCACCGGCAGGTGAACGTCGCGGATTTTTTTGAGCGAGTCGAATTTCTGGGTCAGCAGCAAGTCGACCGGGAGCCATGAGACCGTCAGCGAGCGCGCGATCTCGGCGAGCGAGGTGAAGGACGACTCGACGATGAGGCCGCGCGCGGGTGCGCCACCGCCCTGGGGCGTCGCGGCGGACAGCTTGGCGGCGAGGTCGATGGCGACGGCACCTCCCAGCGAATGTCCATAGATGAAGCGCCGCGCGGGATCGGGCTGCAGTACCGCCAGGCGATCCCAGGCCAGGTGGGCGTCTTCGTACACGGTGGCTTCGGAGGGCAGCTCTCCGCTGCTCTTGCCGAAGCCTCGATAGTCAATGGCGAGCACCGAGAATCCGAAATCGTGAAGCTGCTCGATGCGGAACAGTTGTCCGGTCAAGTCCCAGCGCGAACCGTGCAGGTAGAGCAGCGCCGGCGCGTCGTCGATCGGGCGGCCGGAAGCCTCGCGCGCCGGCCACCACCACGCGTGGATTTGCTGCGGCTTGCCGTCGGCGGCGACAGCGAGGTCGAGCTCCTGCACCCCTTCGGGCATGCCGGAAAACCAGCTGGCGGTCGAATGCACGACCCGGAAGGTAAGCTCGCGCTCCTGGACTTCCAGCGTCGAACAGCCCGCTGCCGCGAGCCCGACGACCAGCGACAAGCTGAGCACCCACTTCCACGGGGAGCGTCGGGGAGAAAACGAGGCTCGTTGCTTGTCCATGCGTGCCAGCCCAGGCCGTTTGATTCGGGGTGGGCGAATCTTGCTAAGCAAGACCTGCGCCAGTAGCGGCGACGTCGCACGCTTTGCGGTCAGACCGTGGCAAGCGGCGCCGGTTCCGCGCTTCCGCAGCGCCGCTTGGCCACCGCGCTATGATTCCGGGATGTGCCCAGCATCGCTCATGGACGCGCGCGCGATCGCCGAATCCTTCGATCTCGCGAAGCTGCCGCCTTCCTTCTACGCCGATCCGTATCCCACCTACCGCGCGCTGCGCGAGCATGCGCCGGTGAAGCGCATGCCGGACGGATCGTGGTTTCTGACCCGCTTCGAGGACATCGTTCCGGTGTATCGCGACCACAAAAGCTTCAGCTCCGACAAGCACAAGGAATTCGGCCCCAAGTTCGGACCGACTCCGCTGTTCGAGCATCACACGACCAGTTTGATCTTCAACGATCCGCCGCTGCACACGCGCGTGCGCCGCGCCATCGTCGGCGCGATCTCGCAACGTCACATCGCGGCGATGGAATCGGGGCTGGTGACGCTGGTCGACGGTTTGCTCGACGCGATGGCGAAGGCGGGCAGCGTCGACCTGATCGCCGATTTTGCGGCGGCGATCCCCATCGGCATCATCGGCAACCTGCTCGGCATCGCCCGCGACGAGCGCGGCCCGCTGCGCGGCTGGTCGCTCGCGATCCTGGGCGCGCTCGAGCCGGTACTCACACCCGAGCGCGCTGCCAGCGGGAACCGCGCGGTCAGCGAGATGCTCGCATATCTCAGGATCCTGGTCGACGACCGCCGAGTGCACCTGCGCGACCCGGATACCGATGTGCTGACGCGGCTCATCGTCGGCGAAGGCGGCGACGCGCCGCTCACCGAAACTCAGCTGCTGCATCAATGCATTTTCCTGCTCAACGCCGGGCATGAAACGACGACCAACCTGATCGGCAACACGCTGCACGCGCTCGCGCGGCTGCCGGCGCAGCGCGCCCAGCTGATCGCCCGCGCCGACGATGTTGATGCGATGAAAACGGCGCTGGAGGAATGCCTGCGCTACGAAAGCCCCGTCCAGTTGGGGAATCGCATTACCACACAGGACGTGACCATCGCGGGACAGCGCTTTCCCGCGGACACGCGTATCTCGATCTGCATCGGCGGTGCTAACCGCGACCCGGCTCAATTTCCCAGCCCCGACGAGATGGACCTGTCGCGCGATCCCAACCGTCAGCTCGCGTTCGGATTCGGCATTCACACCTGCGCCGGCATCAACCTGGCGCGGCTGGAGGGACGAATCGCGCTGTCGCGCTTCCTCAAGCGCTTTCCGCGCTACGCCATCACCGGCGAAGCGGTGCGCGACCTGCGCGCGCGCTTTCGCGGGTTCCAAAAACTTCCGGCGCGCCTCCAGTAGCGCCCGCAGCCGCGACTAACGCGAACCCGCGCGCTGCTTCGCCAAGTCGATGTCCAGGTATTTGTAGTATGTAGTGAACACCGGCGGCGCGAAGCCCTTGAGCCATGGCTGAACGAGCTCGCTCTCCGTGCGGAAAACGAGCGGGATCATCGGCGCATAGTATTGCAGCAGCGCGTTCATCGTTGCGATCGACGCAGAGCGCGCCGCATCGTCCTCGCTGCCGATGTAATCCTCGAACGCCTGGTCATAGCGCGGCATGTTGAATCGCGTCGGATTCACGGTGGGTGGCGAGCGACTGTAGAACTGCACCGTAACGCCATAGGCGGTGGGGAGGCCGCCCATGACGAACGCGTTGAGCTGGTACGTGCCCGCCTCCGCTTCCTTCAACAATTCCTGGAAACGCGTGAGCTTGAAATTCATGCGGATGCCGATCGCATCCATATTCTTCTTGAGCAACGTCTGCTCCTCCCGCGTGGTGGGCGCGGTGCGAAGCGTCGCCGTGATGGTGAGCGGCTTGCCGTCCGGCGTCATCCTGAAGCCTTCGCCGTCCCTGGACGCGAAGCCCACTTTGTCCAGCAAGGCATTCGCCAGCCGAGGATCGTGAGCGGCGACGGGTAGCCCGCTGATATGACCAGCCACCGTCGGCGGAACGAGTTGATTCGCGACGCCGCCCTGGCCGGCGTAGACCACACCGACCCAGGCGGCGCGGTCGATCGCCAGCGCGATTGCGCGCCGCAACGCGATGTGCGGAAGGTCCAGCCCACCAACCGTCCGATCGCTCATATTGAAGAACATCGAGGCAACATACGGTTCCGGATAAGCCTTGCGAATCACTCCCTGCTCCGCGTAGTCCTTTTTGAGCACGTCCTTGTCGAGCGCACGCGCGCCTGCCACGCCGGTGAGGACCACATAGTCGAGTTTGCCGCGATCGAACTGCAGCACGCGCGTGAGCTCCTCGTCGATGACATTGATCTCGACGACCCCGATCTGGGGCAGCGCGACGCCCTGCATGCTGCGCACCAACTCGGCATCGCGAGGATCGTCGCTCGCCGGAAACGCGATCGTCCGGTAATAGGGGTTGGCTTCGAGTACGACCTTGGACCCTGGCAGCCACTCACGGAGTCGGTACGGGCCGGTGCCCACTGGCCGCGTCCGCGCGTCGCCGTGCGCCGCCGTAATGACCTCGCGCGCTACGGCGGGCGTGGTGACGAAGCTCTCTATGACCGGAAAATTCGCCCGCAGCAGGCGAAGCTGTACGGTATAGCGATCCAGTGCACGCAGTCCTTCCACGGGATTGTCGTAATCGAATGTCCCCGATTTTTCTGCGGCCTCCACGACCGCTCGCGCTCCGATCAAGACGTCGGTGACAGCCGCGTTGCCGCCACGCTTGAGCGTCGGGTCGAGCGCACGCTTCATCGAATAGACAATGTCTTCCGCCACCAGCTCGCGCTCCCTGCCACCGAACGCGGGATCATCGGTGAAGCGTATTCCGGGCTGCAGCCGCATCGTCCAGGTGCGACCACCATCTGAAATTTCCGGCATGCCCGTTGCGGATACCGGGACCAATCGCGCCGGGGAGCCGAGGTAGCTCCAGTCGTAGAGGCCCTCGAAGATGGCCGCTGCAACCTGCGACGAAGGATCATCGTTGATACGCTGCGGATCGAGCGTCTCGATGTCGAAAACGGCCAGGCGCAGTACCTTGGCCCGGTCCGGGGCAGACGCCGCGCCGCCGGCGAGCAGGCACAGGCAAAGCGCGACTCCGACCCGGAGCAGCTTCTTTTGCGGCGTTGGCATTCGTCTGGATTCGTCAGCAGCGCTCAGTGCGCGGCGCGATTATGCATCACGTGCATCGAAGCTTCGCGCCAGCGACAGCTGCGCGCCAACCACCCTTTTTGGCTATGATGCACGAAACATCCCGGAGGCCACTATGCAATCACCGTTCCCCCGCTCGCTGATTCGCCTGCTCGCGGCCGGCGCGTGCGTCGCCCTTGCACCTGCTGCGGTCGCACAGGTCAAGGTCGGCGTCACCGTTTCCGCCACGGGCCCCGCCGCGTCGCTCGGCATTCCCGAGAAGAACACCATTCCGCTATGCCCCAAGGCAGCGGGTGGCAAGAGCATCGAATACATTCTGCTCGACGATGCGACCGACACCACGACCGCGGTGCAGAACACGCGCAAGCTTATCAGCGAAAACAAGGTCGACGCGATCATCGGCTCGACGACGACGCCCAATTCGCTGGCGATGATCGACGTGTTTTCCGAAGGCGAGACGCCGGTGATCTCGCTCGCATCGTCGATACGCATCATCGATCCGGTCGATGCGAAAAAGGCGTGGTCGTTCAAGACGCCGCAAACCGACGTGATGATGGCCGGCGCAATCCTCGAGCACGCGTCGAACAACGGCGTGAAGAACATCGCGTACATCGGCTTCAACGACGCGCTTGGCGAGGCGTTTTTCACCGAAGTCGACAAGGCAGCGAAAGTGCGCAATATTCCGATGGTGGCCAACGAGCGCTTCGCGCCCAAGGACACCAGCGTCACCGGTCAAGTGCTCAAGTTGGTGTCCGCCAGTCCCGACGCGATCGTGATCGGCGCGTCGGGAACGCCGGCGGCGACACCCGCCTCCGCGCTGAGAGAGCGCGGCTACAAGGGAAAGATCTACTTCAATCACGGCGTGGCGAACAACGATTTCCTGCGTGTGGGCGGCAAGGACGTCGAAGGCGCGTTCGTCCCGGCCAGCCCGGTGATCGTCGCCTACCAGCTTCCCGACGATCATCCGGCCAAGAAGCGCGCCGAGGAATACACCAAGATCTACGAAGCGAGCTACGGCCTGGGCAGCGTGGCGGCGTTTGGCTCGTACGCGTGGGACGCGTGCCTGGAGCTGGTCAATGCGATTCCGGCGGCGCTCAAGGCGGGGCAGCCGGGAACGGTGGAGTTTCGCCGGGCGCTGCGTGATGCGCTCGAAGCGACGAAGAACCTCGAAGTCACCAACGGCTCGGTCACGATGAGCAAGTCCGACCATCTCGGCCTCGATTCGCGCGCGCGCGTGATGGTCCAGATCCAGAACGGAAAGTGGGTGCTGCAGAAGTAGCGACGCGAGCAACCCGGCGAGGGGCCCCGCGCAGCGGGGATCGACGGGGAATTGCGAGTCGGCGCTGGTGGGCGACGAGGTCACGATCAAATCGCGTTGAACGCTCGGAGGGCGCGAAGAGAACCAGGCGGGGATTAAAGCAAAGGGGCGCAAACGCGCCCCTTTTTTTCACGAACGAGTGAAGATCAGCCCACGGGCATTCCCGAAGGCATGCCGCGTGGCATGCCATTGCGATATCCTGCGCGAACCGGAACTTGGTTGCCCTTCGCATACATGCACTGAACGTAGGCGTTGTCGTAACGGCGCTGATAGTCGTAGCTGCCGTAGGCGCCGGCATTGGCCGCGCCCGCGCTACCGAACAGCAGTCCTGTTCCCGCGCCGATCGCGGCGCCTTGTCCCGCCTGCCCCGTGACCGAACCGATGGCCGCGCCGGCGGCGGCGCCGATAAGCGTGGCCGCCGCTGCGTAATTACCCGCTGTCTGATCGGGCACCTGCGAACCCGGCGGTCCCATGCCCAGCGACGCCGACGCGAATTGCTGGCACGCGAAGTTGTCCGCCTGGAAGGCGTCGAATGTCTTGCTTGTTCCCGGCAGGACCATGACTGTCGGTCCGCTCGGCACGGTGGCGCATGCGGCCAGCAACAGCGCCGGGGCAACCGCCAGCATGCGTAGTGATCTGCTCATCGGCATCTCCGTGCGACCGTCACTGCGCATAGCCGGGCTGCGGGGTCGGCCGCGCGTTATTGTCGGGAACGACCTTCAGCCAGCCGTGCGGACACTGCGCGATCTGCGGGTAATACCCTGCAGGGTCGGTACAGTAGTACGAGAACTGTGGACGCTGTGCCGCAGCGGGAGGTGCGTACGTCGACGGGCCCGGTGCGTAGTTGCCGTCATCGGGTTGATCGCGCTGGATGTAGACGACGCCCGGGTCGTAGACCGCCCCCCCGTAGTACGGATACGCCGCCGGGTACGCGTACGCGCCGTAGTAGTACGGGTAATAGCCGCCATACCACCAGCCTGGATAGCCGAGCGCGAGACCCAGACCGAGGCCGTATCCATACCAGCCGGCGCCGTACCAGCGCCCGCCCCAATATCCGCCATGCCAGCCCGAGCCGCCGTGCCAGCCGGAGCTTCCACCGTGCCACCCCGAGCTGCCTCCGTTCCAGCCGCCACCTCCGCCGCCATGCCAGCCGCCGCCCATGCCACCAGCACCCATGCCGCCGCCACCACGCGCTCCGCCCCCACCGCCGTGCTGGGCGGAGGCCGCGCCAGCAGTGATCGCGAACGCCGCTGCGATTGCAAATGTAACGATATGTTTCCGCATAAGAACCTCCTTCGATGCCTCTTGGACTCAACGCGCGAGCGCGAGTTCGGACGACATCCACCTGCAAAATATCGCACTCATGACCGCTTTGTGCGGGCCTTGTGCAGCGCGACCGAGCACCGCCTCTTTGGTATCCTTGTGAGTTGACGAGAACCTTCAAGGAACTGCCATGGCTACCGAACCCGCGCCGCGCGGCGTCGAAGCGAAAATGGACGCCGCTTCGCTGTATCGAGAAGAAATCTACACCGATCGCGGCGCCGGAACCATCCGTGTCCTGGTCCCGGTGACGCGCGACGGAGGGCCCGACCAGACCCGAACCCCCATTTACGTCGGCGAAGCGCAGATCCTTACCAACATGGGGCCGCTGCCGATCAGTTTCGAAATCCCCGCGGTCACCCTGGGCGAAGCCGTGCAGAAATACGGCGATGCCGCCAAGGAAGGCATCGAGAACGCGGTCCGCGAACTGCAGGAGCTGCGTCGCCAGCAGTCGTCGTCGATCCTCGTTCCAGGTCAGACTGCTGGGCTGCCCGGAGGCATGCCGCCGCTGGCAGGCGGCAAGATCAAGATGCCGTAGCGCCTTTGGGCGTGCGCCGCGACGCGCGCGGCGCGGCGAGCGTCCATTCGGGGACAGCGAAGCGCTCGGCAAGGAATTCGGCGAGCGCGCGCACCTTGGCCGACAGATGCCTGCGGCTGGGATAGACGAAGTAGATGTTGGCCGGCAATGGTTCGAACTTGCGCAGGATCGGCGTGAGCCGTCCGTCGCGCACTTCCGGACCGACAACGAAGTCCGGCTCGAGCACGATCGCCGTCCCCGCAACCGCCAGCTCGGCAAGAAAATGAGCATGGTTGGCATTGACCGGTCCCGCCACACGGACCGGCCGATCGTGGCCCGCCGGATCGCGAAAGGGCCACACGTTCCGGTGGGGCGCGTATTCGTAGGTGAGACAGGCATGCCCGGCGAGGGCTTCGGGCATTTTCGGCTCGCCGTGACGCGCCAGGTAGGACGGCGCCGCGCAGCACACGAGGCGCGTTTGTCCGATTCTGCGGCCGACGAGGTTCTGGCTGCCGATCGATCCGATGCGCACCGCGGCATCGAAGCCCTCGTCGACCAGATCGGTGGTGCGATCGGAAAGCTCGACGTCGAAGCGCATGTCGGGATAGCGGACCAGGAACTCGCCGACCGCCTTCGCCAGGTGTCTTTCGCCGAACGTCGTTCCGCAGGTGAGACGCAGCGTGCCACGCGGTCGAACGGCACCCGCGCTCGCCGACTGCTCGGCCTCCTCGAGGTCGGACAGGAGCTGCACGCAGCGCTCGTAGAACACACGCCCGCTTTCGGTGAGCGAGAGCCGGCGCGTGGTGCGGTTGATCAGTCGCGAATTCAGATGCGCTTCCAGCTCGGCGACCTGTCGGGACACTGCCGAAACGGAAACGCCGAGGCGCTCGGCCGCGCGCACGAAGCTCGCGGTCTCGACGACTCGGGCAAACGCGGTAATCGCATGGAAACGGTCCATTAGGTATTATTGCATTTATTGCAACAGTATTTCCCGCCTAGGCCTGTTTATCCCGAGAGCCACAACGGTGATCATTGCGTCGTCGTCAGCCCAAAGGCCTCCGGGGCTGTGCAACCTCACACCGATCAACAGGAGAAACTCCATGAAGCTCTATTACTCACCGGGCGCCTGCTCACTTTCGCCGCACATCACCTTCCGCGAGGCCGGACTCCCGGTTACGCTGGTCAAGGCGAGCACCAAGACGCACAAGCTCGACGACGGCACCGATTACTACACGCTCAGTCCCAAGGGCTATGTTCCGCTGCTCGAGTTGGACAACGGCGAATTCCTCAGCGAAGGTCCGGCGATCGTCCAGTATCTCGCCGACCAGAATCCAGGCTCCGGGCTCGCTCCAGCCGCGGGCACGCTTTCGCGCTACCGGCTCATGGAATGGCTGAACTTCGTCACCGCGGAGCTGCACAAGCAGTTCGGACCGATGTTCCAGCCGAACACGCCCCCCGAATTCAAGGAAGTCCTCAAGGACAAGATCTCCAAGCGCTACGACTGGCTCGCCGGCGAGCTCAAAGGCAAGGATTACCTGATGGGAACGCAGTTCACCGTCGCCGACGCGTATCTCTACACGATCCTGCGCTGGACGAACTTCGTTGGCCTCGATCTCGCCAAGTGGCCAGTGCTCGCCGCGTACAAGGCGCGCGTGGAATCACGCCCGAAGGTGCAGGAAGCCTTGGTCGCCGAGGGCTTGGTCAAGGCAGCCGTGACCGCCACGGCCTGAGCGCTTAAAGCAAACATCCAGTACCCATCCATCCGGGGCTGGCGACGGCTCCCGAGCTCTACACCATGATGCCTGCCCTTTTCATTTCACACGGCTCGCCGATGCATGCGGTCGAGGCGGGCGCACCCGGGCGCGCGTGGAGCGCGCTCGGGAGCACGTTAGCGCGGCCGCGGGCGATCCTGATCGCCTCGGCGCATTGGGAAACGTCGGTGCCGATGCTCACGGGCAACCCGAAGCCGCAGACCATCCACGATTTCGGCGGCTTTCCGCCCGAGCTATATCAGCAACGCTACCCGGCGCCCGGCGCCCCGGACCTCGCCGCGCAGGCGGTCTCGCTGCTCAAGCAAGCCGATATCGCAGCCGGCATCGATGGCTGCCGCGGACTCGATCACGGCGCGTGGGTACCATTGAAATGGATGTATCCGCAGCACGACATTCCGGTCGTGCAGCTCTCCATCCAGCCAGAGCTAGGCGCGGCGCATCATCTGCGCCTCGGGCGCGCGCTCTCACCGCTGCTTGAACGCGATGTGCTCATCATCGGATCGGGGCACACGACGCACAACCTGCGCGACTGGATGAGCAATCCGCGTCGCGACGAGCCGTTGCGTTACGTCGAGGCGTTCTCAACGTGGCTGCATGAGCACCTTAGGGCACACGACGCCGATGCGGTCAGCGCGTATCGTGAGCAGGCACCCGACGCGACACGCGCACATCCCACCGAGGAGCACTTCCTGCCGCTGTTCGTCGCCTGGGGCGCAGCGGGAACCAACGCGCAGGCCGAGCGCGTGGTGAGCGGCTACGAGGCCGGCGCGCTGTCGATGGACTCGTATCTGTTCAAGCCCGCGGCGACACTCGCCGCAGCCTGATCAGCAACGCGCGGTGGTTCTTTCCCGGCGGCGCGGCGACGCAACGTCAGTGGAGCCGCTGCCGTCCCTTGCGTGAGGCTTCGCGCCGTTGCGCGCGGCGCTCGGCGCGATTGGCCGATTCCGGACGACTGCGCTCTTGCCAGAAACGGAAGATGAGCACCGCCGCAATGGGCAGCTCGTCGATCATGTCGAGCCGCTTTTCCTCGGTGTCGACCCAGTCCAGGTATTCGGGGTCGTGATCGCCATAGGCGAGCGCTTCGATTGGCAGCATCCAGTCGCGCGTCGCCTCGTCTGAGTAGAGCGGCTCCCACGTTTCCTCGCGCAGGAGCACGCCGGTCATGTAACCCTCGCACCATGCGCTCGCCTCGGGTGGGCTGCGGTCTTCGCGCAGCTGCTGTTCGGCGTGATAGAGCAGCGGCTTGAAACGCGTCGGCGATTCCGCGAGCGTGCGTCGAATGCTCTGCTGCAGGCGCAACACCAGCGACAGGATGCGCTCTGCCTGCTCGTTGTTCTGGAATACCGGCGTCACCGAGCGCTGGCTGTCGCTCCACATCACCGGCAGCCATTCCGACGGCTGGATGAGCTCGGGGCCACTGACGATCGCGGTCAGGAATCCGTCGAGCATCTCGAGGTCCATGCAGTCCTGCGGGACGGCGTTCGACCCCAGGAATACTTCGAGCTCGTCATACTCGTTATCG
>DASXBS010000183.1:0-23296 GCA_036491555.1 Casimicrobiaceae bacterium | reverse complement strand
CGCCACGGGTTCGGGCGTGGCGAGTACCGGTACTTCGACTATCCTCTTCCGCCACTCATCACCGCATTGCGTGAATCTCTATACGCGCGCTTGGCGCCGGTGGCCAACCGCTGGCATGACGCCATGGGGATGACCGCGCGTTTCCCGGACCGGCACGCGGATTTCATCGACCGCTGCCAGGCGGCGGGACAGAAGAAGCCGACGCCGCTTCTGCTGCAATACGGCCCGGGCGACTACAACTGCCTGCATCAGGATGTGTACGGGGAGCACGCTTTTCCGCTTCAGCTCGTGCTGTTGCTCTCTGAGCCTGGCCGCGATTTCGAAGGCGGCGAGTTCGTGATGACCGAGCAGCGCCCTCGCATGCAATCGCGACCTCTCGTGCTGTCGCTGCGCCAGGGAGATGCGGCGGTGATTGCGACTAGTCACCGACCCGTTCGTGGCACGCGAAGCGTGTATCGAGTGAACATGAAGCATGGGGTAAGCCATCTACGGTCCGGTCACCGCCACACTGCCGGCATCATTTTTCATGATGCAGCATAGTGCTATGCCGCGCCGCCCAATTCGTCTCGCCGGCGCCGGAGTCGTTGTCCTGGCACAGAAGCGCTGAACGCAGGTGGCTAAACCAATGACCGTAAGGTATTGGCGACCTGTTGGTCAAATCCGACAGACTATATCCCCTTCAATCAAGCGCATGGCCACGCGCCCGACTACTCGACCGTCACGCTCTTGGCGAGATTCCTGGGCTTGTCGACGTCGGTCTCACGCATCACCGCGGTGTGATAGGCGAGCAGCTGCAGTGGGATGGTATGCACGATCGGGGAGAGCAGTCCCGCGTGTTCGGGGAGGCGGAGCACGTGGATGCCTTCGCTGGACTCGATATGGCTGTCGGCATCGGCGACTACATAGAGCTCGCCACCGCGCGCGCGCACTTCCTGCAGGTTGGACTTGAGCTTCTCGATCAGCGCGTCGTTGGGCGCAATGGCCACTACCGGCATGTTGCGGTCCACCAGCGCCAGCGGTCCATGCTTGAGCTCCCCCGCCGGATAGGCTTCGGCATGGATGTACGAGATTTCCTTGAGCTTGAGCGCGCCTTCGAGCGCCAC
The DNA here is from genome assembly GCA_036491555.1 of Casimicrobiaceae bacterium. Lineage (GTDB taxonomy): Bacteria > Pseudomonadota > Gammaproteobacteria > Burkholderiales > Casimicrobiaceae > PALSA-1003. Next base: position 22,193 of record DASXBS010000183.1, on the reverse strand, counting down.
CGGGTAATGCAGCCCGCGACCAAGGAACAGCGCGTGCTCTTTTTTGGCGAAGCGTTGCGCCCACGCGATGATCGACGGCTCGAGCGCGAGTACCGACTGGATCGCCACCGGCAGGTGCCGCAGCCCCGCCATCCAGCGGCTCTCGGCTTCGACCGAAAGTCGCCCGCGCAGCTTGGCAAGCGTCAGCGTGAGCAGGAACAGCGCGGTGAGTTGCGTGGTAAAGGCCTTGGTCGACGCAACACCGATCTCGACGCCTGCACGCGTCAGGTACGCAAGCTCGGTCTGTCGAACCATCGAGCTGGTGGCGACGTTGCAGATCGTCAGCGTATGGCGATGCCCGAGGGACTGCGCGTGCTTGAGCGCCGCGAGTGTATCGGCGGTCTCGCCGGATTGGGAAATGACGACAACCAGCGCATCGGGATCAGGCACACTTTCGCGGTAGCGGTACTCGCTGGCGATTTCGGCCTGCGCCGGAATTCCGGCGACGCCTTCGAGCCAGAGGCGCCCGAGCACAGCCGAGTAGTAGCTGGTGCCGCAGGCGAGCAAGTGAACCGCGCGAACCTTCGAGAAGACCTCGGCGGCCTTCGCCCCGAAAAGATCGGGGCCGATGCCACCGACCGCCTCCAGCGTGTCAGCGATTGCGCGCGGCTGCTCGAAAATTTCCTTTTGCATGAAATGGCGGTACGGTCCCAACTCGACCGCGTCGCCCGAAACGGGCACCGTGATGACCGGGCGCGACACCGCGGCACCGCTCGCATCGTAGATCGCGAATGCCTTGCGAGTGATGTCGGCGACGTCACCTTCCTCGAGATAGGCGACGCGCTGTGTGACCGGCGCCAGCGCGCTCGCGTCGGACGCGAGGAAGTGATCGTGCTCGCCGATGCCCACGAGCAGCGGGCTGCCTGCGCGTGCCCCGATCATGCGGCCGGGCTCGCGCGTGGAAATCGCGGCGATCGCATAGGCACCCCGGAATTCGGCGACCGTCGCGCGCACCGCGGCGAGCAGATCGCCGCGATAGTGCGCGTGGATCAGGTGCGCGATGACCTCGCTGTCGGTCTGCGTCATGAAGCGGTAACCCTGGGCGACCAGTCGGTCGCGCAGCGGCTCGAAGTTCTCGATGATCCCGTTGTGCACGACCGCGATCTCGTCGCTTGAAACGTGCGGATGCGCGTTGACCGGCGTCGGCGCGCCGTGAGTTGCCCAACGCGTGTGCGAGATCCCGGTCATTCCCGAGATCTGCGTGGCGCTCGCCTGCGCAGCGAGATCGGCCACGCGCGCGGTGCTGACTAGCCGGTGCAGCCCGCCGTTGATGACGGCCAGACCGGTCGAATCGTAACCGCGGTACTCGAGACGGCGCACGCCTTCGATGAGGGTGGGGACGACGTTTTCGCGCGCGACGGCGCCGACGATGCCGCACATGCCTGCTATCCTTTCCTGGGTCGGCTCCAGCCATCGCGGCGGAGCTGCGTCTTTTCGTTGATCACCAGTGCCGGCCCCCTGGGCACGTCCTTCCACACCGTGGTGCCGGCACCGATGGTCGCACCACGGCCGATGGTGACCGGCGCCACCAGTTGGGTGTCGGATCCGATATGCACGTCATCTTCGATCACGGTACGGTGCTTGGCGGCGCCGTCGTAGTTGCAGGTGATGGTGCCGGCGCCGATGTTCACATTCGCGCCGACGATCGCATCGCCGATATAGGAGAGATGATTGGCCTTGCTGCCCGGACCGATCGCGCTCGCCTTCACTTCGACGAAATTGCCGATGTGCGCCTCGTCGGCGAGCGACGTCGCGGGACGGATGCGCGCGTAAGGACCGATGCGGCAACGTGCGCCGATCGATGCGCCGTCTAAGTGCGAGTACGGCGCGATGCAGGTGTGCGCGCCAACATGGGTGTCGCGGAGCACGCAATGCGCGCCGACCTCGACACCGTCGCCGAGCGTCACGCTGCCCTCGAAAATGCAGCCGACGTCGATCGCGACATCGCGCCCGCAGCGGAGCTCGCCGCGGACGTCGACGCGTGCGGGGTCCGCAAGTCTTACGCCGGCATCGAGCAGCCCGTCGGCAATCGAGCGCTGGTAGAGCCTTTCGATGATCGCCAGGTCGCGCTGGCTGTTCACGCCCAGCGTTTCGAGCACGCTTCCGGCGCGCGTCGTGCGCACGTCCACGCCGTCCTCGCGCGCCAGCGCCACCACGTCGGTGAGATAGTACTCACCGCTGGCATTGCGGTTGCGGATGCGCGCGAGCCAGCGCGCAAAAGCCTCGGTAGGCGCGGCCATGACGCCGGTGTTGATCTCGCGCAGCGCGAGCTCCTGGTCAGTCGCATCCTTGTGCTCGACGATCGCCCGTACCTCCCCATCAGCATCGCGCGCAATGCGGCCGTACCCGGACGGGTCATCGAGCTCGACGGTCAGCAGCGATAGTGCTCCCGCCTGCGCCTGCGCGATCACCGTGCGCAGCGTCTCGGGCCGCGCCATCGGGTCGGCGCCGTAGAGCACCAGCGTGACGCCATCGGCCGAGAGCTTGCGCAGCGCGCACTTGAGCGCGTCCGCGGTGCCCGCCGGCGGATCCTGCTCCGCCCATGCGAGCGTCGCGTCGGGAAAGGCGCCGCGCAACGTGTCTCCATCGCGGCCGTGGACGATGCAGATGTCGCGCGGCTCGAGCCGGCGCGCCGTGTCGATTACGTGCGACAGCAGCGGCCGGCCGGCGAGGGGATGCAGGACTTTGGGCAGCGCCGAGCGCATGCGCTTGCCTTCACCGGCGGCCAGGATCGCGATCTGCACGGGCGGGGTCATGGGATAGGAATTATCGCATCTTTCGCTCGACGCTCGCCCGTGCGCCGCCCTTCGCGCACGTGATTGCTTTCTGTCCGTGATTCACAGCGGATGCTTCGCCGAGGTCGTGGTCACGCTAGTGCGACGACGCGTCTTGTAAACTCACGCGATGACAGTCATCGCCGTATTCAATCAGAAGGGTGGTGTCGGCAAGACCACCACCGCGCTCAATCTTCTCGCAGGCATCGCCCAGCGCAAGCAGCGGCCGCTCGGCATCGACCTGGATCCGCAAGCGCACCTGTCGGGTATTTTCGGCACGCATCCGCGGCTGGCGGACGACTCGGTTTATGCTTTCTTCATGCGCCAGCGACCCCTGGCCGAGATCGCGCAGATTACACCCAGCGGCGTCATTCTGTGTCCAGGCCACCTCGAGCTCACCAAGCTCGACACGCTGCTCGGCAAGGGTGTCAACGTAGTCACGAGGTTGCGTACCTCGCTCCGTGGCCCCGATGCGCTATCTGGTCACGTGGTCATCGACTGCTGTCCGCTACTGGGCGTGCTTTCGCTGAACGCGATTTTTGCCTGTGACCTGATGATCGTGCCCGTGTCGGCCGACTATCTCGCGCTGCAGGGAGCTCAGCAGGTCGAGCGCAGCCTCAATGCACTCGAGCCGGTGCTCAAGCGCAGGCTCCCGCGCCGCTACCTCCTGACCCGCTTCGATGCGCGCCGCAAAATGAGCTCGGAAGTCGCAGACCTGATGGCGATGGCCTTTAGGCCGGACGAGATCTGCAAGACGCGCATCGCGGAGAACGTGAGCCTGGCCGAAAGTCCGGCGCGACAGCTCGACATCTTCAGGCACGCGCCGCAAAGCCGCGGCGCGCAGGAATACCGGGCGTTGGTCGAGGAGCTAGTTGAGGCTGGGCTTGTGACGTAGCATCGACCGGGCCACGGCGGGAATGGTCACCGGATCGTTGCTGATCATGCCGATCACGGCTTCGAGATCGAGTGGATCGCTGCGCCGCACGACCTCGGTGTTGCAGGCGATGATTTCGCAGTGGTGATACATCTGACGCAGGCGCCTTTCTGCCTCGTCGCGGCTCGGCGCCATAATGCAGATGTTGTCTACACGCTGGCCACTGCGCGTTCTGATGTTGAAGCCATACCGGGTCATCGCGCTGGTCTCCCTTCCCGTCGTTTCGGTCCTGGATGCATATTTACTGCAGTGACCTAGGTACCAGGATCGGGTTAGTAACGATAGCCGGCAATTACATGCAAATAGCATACCGTGCCCAGCCATGGGCGATGCGAATGCGTGGAGGCGCCCGAATAGTCGGCATGTCGACTGAGTTGCGCGATGGAAGTCGCGGTGCTCGGCGCTGTACCGTGCAAGTGTGAGCACACACTTATTAGGTGCCCGGTCGGCTTCGCTGCGGCAGAGACAAGCTTCGAAAGCTGTCTGCGGCCTGACGTTAGGCGGCAATAGTGGCACGATCGCGTGGACGCGACGCTGTTGATCATCCGCTCACATCGCTAATCGACCATTCCGGTCGCGGCGTTGAACCGCGCTGCGCGGGCGGGCACAATCGCTTTCTAACTAGCATGACAACCCGGAGGCGAGACGATGTTCTGTGCTCAATGCGGCCAACGCATCGGCGAGAATTCGAAATTTTGCAATAACTGCGGGGCCGCGGTCGTGGCAATTGCGCCACCTGCGACGCCAGCTGCATCCTCCGCCGAGGTCCCGCGCGCAGCGCCCGAACCACCTCGCGCGCTACCGGCATCGCCCCCGCCGTCGTCTGCCGCGTCCGCTGCGGTCCCGCCCTTGCCGCCCTTGCCGCCGTTGCCACCGCTGTCCGCGGCGGGCGCACAGGTCCCGCCGCCGGGCGCAGGCCGTGCCTATGCGTCTCCGACGGCCACCGAAGCCGCCGACATGGCGCGCGGCATTTTTGCGCGGATCAAGGCCATCATTCTGTCGCCATCCACCGAGTGGCCAGTCATCGCCGCCGAGCCTTCATCGCCGCATGCGATCTACCTGCGCTATGTCGCGCCGCTGGTGGCGATCGGCGTGATCGCGTCGTTCATCGGCCAGACGCTGGTGGGCACCTACGCGGGGCCCCTGGGCATGGTGCGCCTCGGACTCGCCGCGGGGCTCGCGCACGCGGCCCTATTCTTCCTGCTGTCGTTTTTGCAGGTGTTCCTGATCGCGTGGCTCGTCGATGTGCTGGCGCCGAGCTTCGGGGGCACGCGTGATGCGCTGGCCGCGCTGAAGGTCACCGCCTACAGCTTCACGCCGGGATGGGTCGCGGCGGTGCTGAATGTCATCCCGATGCTTGGCGTGCTCGGCGTTCTCGCAGCGCTGTACGGCCTCTATCTGCTCTACCTCGGCTTGCCGGTCCTGATGCGCTGTCCCAAGGACAAGTCGGTCGGATACACCGTCGTGCTGGTCGTGTGCGCCGTGGTGCTGTCGGTCCTCGTCACCACGCTCAGCGCGTGCGCGATCGCCGGGATGGGCATGACCGGCATCGGCGCGCTCGGGCGCAACCATGTCTCCGACGCCGTGGCCGAGAAGGCCGACAGCGCGGCGGTCCTGGCCAACGTGTTCGGCGCGAAGTCGGATGCCGATCGCGAGCGCGTCAACCAGGCGGTGAAATCGCTGGAAAACCTTGGCAACGCGTCCGACCAAGCGGCGGCCGCCAATCCGCAGGCCGCCGCGGCGAATGCTGCCGCCGCAATGAATGCCGTGGGCCAGATCATGGCCGGCGGCAAGAACGTGCAGCCGGTCGACTTCCATGAGCTCAAGGCGATGCTGCCGGAGTCGCTCCCCGGTATGCCGCGCATCGAGGCAAGCGGGCAAAGCAGTGATGCGATGGGCGTCAAAGGCTCGACTGCCACCGCACGCTACAGCGATGGCGCCAATGCACGCATCCGCGTCGCGATCACTGATTTGGGGAGCATGTCCGGCCTGGCCGCGCTGGCAGGCAAATTCGATCCGAACATGGAAAAGGAAACCGCGACCGGCTACGAGCGGACCAAGCGCATCGACGGCCAGCTCGTCCACGAGCGCTACGACCGCAGCGCGCAAAGCGGCGAGGTCGGAGTGCTGGTCGCCAACCGATTCAGCGTGACCGTCGAAGGGTCCGGGGTCGACGCCGCTGCGCTTACCGGCGCGCTCAAGGCGATCGACTTGTCGGGCATCGCTGCGATGACGACGGCGAGCAAATAGCTCCCATCGCCGTTGCCAGCATCCCCGCGCTCGAGGGCGCGCCGTTTTACTCTCCGCACCGCCGTCTTTCGCAGCGTCAGTCGCGCGCCGCGAGTAGTTGCCGAGCGACCTCGGCGAAGCCCGCACCCGATTCGCTTCGCGTCACGAATTTGGGCAGCGTCGAGATTCGATCGACGAACGCGCGCACGTTGGCGACGCCGATGGAGTACGGAAAATACTCGAACATCGGCGCATCGTTGGGAGAGTCGCCGACGAACACGAAGCGCTCGCGCGCGGTGTCGAGGTCGATCCCGAACTCGTCGGCGAGCAGTAGGCGCGTCGTCGCGAGCTTGTCGTACTCGCCGAACCATCCGTTGACGTGGATCGACGATACCTTGGCCGTGAGCCCCTCAGCTCGCATGAGTTCGGCGATACGCTCGACGCTAGCTGGCGCGAGCGGCGCGACGTCCTCGCAATAGTCGATGGCGAGGTCGCTTTCGCGATACTGCTGGTCGGATGCAATCGCGCAACCCGGCACTTCGCGCAGAATGCGCTGCGCGATCGTGGCGAGACGCTCGCGATCGCATCGGCGGCGATCCGTGTCGACGAGGTAGCGCATGCGCAGCTTGCGTGCGGTCGCGTCGTGGCGCATGTAGAGCGCGCCATTCTCTCCCACCACGGCGGCGACCGGCCACATACGGGCGATGTGATCGCACCAGCCCGCGGGTCGCCCCGTCACCGGTATGACCAGCAGTCCCGCGTCGTGCAGGGCCGCCATCGCAGCGTACGCCTGCGCGCTGATCCGCCCGTGCGTCGAGAGCGTGTCGTCGATGTCGGTGAGGACACCCTGCAGTCCCGCCAGGCCGCGGCGCGGCATCTCCGCGAGAGGTCGCATCGGATGCTCGGCCGTACCGGATCTCATGACAAGCGCTCGCGCATGTACGCGCCAACCGCCGCGCGCTCCGAGGTCGTCAGGTGCAGGCCGCATTTCGTCCTTCGCCACAGCACGTCTTCGCCGTCGCGCGCCCATTCCTCGCGCATGCAATAGTCGATCTCCGCCGCGTAGAGCGTGTCACCGAAGTGCCGACCCAGCTCGGTTGGACGGCGCGCCTTGCCCAGAATGCGCGGCGCGTGGGTCCCATGGCGATGCAGCAGTGCATCGAGCAGTTCGGGGTCGATGTCGGGATACCGGGAAGCGAGCTCGTGTCCGTAGGCCGCGATACCCGCGGGCATGTCGCCGCCAGGCAGAGCACGACCACGCGTCCACGTCGGCCGCATTGCCGGGAAAAACGGCCCGAGCTCGGCAAGCGCCGCTTCTGCCAAGCGGCGGTACGTTGTGATCTTGCCGCCGAAGATCGACAGCAGTGGCGTCTTTCCTGCATCGCTTTCGAGCTTGAGCACGTAGTCGCGAGTGACCGCCGCAGGATCGGTGGCGCCGTCGTCGTAGAGCGGACGCACGCCACTGTAGGTCCACACGACGTCCTTGGGCTTGATCGGGCGCTCGAGGTACGCGCTGGCGATCGAGCACAGGTACTCGGTCTCCTGCGCGCTGATCTGCGGGTGCTCGTAGTCATCGACCTGGATGTCGGTGGTGCCGATCAGCGTGAATTCGCCTTCGTACGGAATAACGAACACGATGCGCTTGTCGGCGTTCTGAAGGATGTAGGCGTGTTCGCGCGCGTGCACTCGCGGCACCACGATATGGCTACCCTTCACGTGACGCACACGTTCCTTGCCGCGTGCAGCACCGGCTTCGTCGTGCACGCGCGCGACCCACGGCCCGGCGGCGTTGACCAGCGCGCGCGCGCGAATGGTGCTGCGTTCACCCGAAGCATGGCGAGCGCCGATGCTCCAGACGCCGTGCGTGCGTTTGGCATCGATCATCTCGGTGCGCACGCGGATGTCGGCGCCGTGCGCGCGCGCATCGATCGCGTTGGCCACCACCAGGCGCGCGTCGTCGACACGCGCGTCGGAGTAGACGAAGCCGGTCCGGAATCGGCTCTTGAGCCCGGCGCCCCACGCATCGGACGTGAGCGTCACGCTGAACGACCCCGGAAGACTGCGCCGGCCGCCGATGTGATCGTAGAGAAACAGCCCGGCGCGAATCATCCACGCGGGTCGCAGATGCGGCTCGTGCGGCAGCACAAATTGAAGCGGACTGATGATGTGCGGAGCGGCCGCGAGCAGCACCTCACGCTCGGCGAGCGATTCGGCAACCAGCCGGAACTCGTAGTATTCGAGATAGCGCAATCCGCCGTGGATGAGCTTGGTGCTCCACGACGAGGTGTGCGAGGCGAGGTCGTCCTTTTCCAGCAGGACGACACTCAGGCCGCGTCCCGCGGCGTCGCGCGCGATGCCCGCGCCGTTGATGCCGCCGCCAACGATGGCGAGGTCGTACGTCGTTGGCGCGGTATCGGTCATGCGGCGGGAGGCGAAGAGCGCGCATTCTACCGCAGCGTGCCGCCTATAGCGGACGGGGCTGCGTTAAGATCGACGCCTCAATCCCCGACATCGCTCATCATGAATATCATCCCCGAAGTCGCCGCGCTGCTGCCGGACATGACGTCCTGGCGCCATCATCTGCACGCTCACCCGGAAACGGCCTTCGAGGAAACGGCGACCAGCGCCTTCGTCGCCGAAAAGTTGCGCGCTTTCGGCCTGGAAGTGCATACCGGATTGGCGAAGACCGGCGTGGTCGGCGTACTGCGCGGACGTGACAATGACGACGCGATCGGCTTGCGCGCTGATCTCGATGCGCTGCACGTGCTCGAGCGATCCGGCGTTGCGTACAGCTCGCGCCACGAAGGCCGCATGCACGCGTGCGGACACGATGGCCATACGACCATGCTGCTCGGCGCCGCGGCCGCGCTGGCGCGCAAGCAAAGCCTGAGCGGCACGGTCTATTTCATCTTCCAGCCGGCGGAGGAGAACGAGGGCGGCGGGCGGGTCATGGTCGAGGAGGGCCTGTTCGACCGCTTTCCCATGCGCGCTGTCTATGGAATGCACAACTGGCCGCGCAAGCCGCTCGGCACGTTTGCAATGCGCAGCGGTCCGCTGATGGGCGCCTACGACATCTTCGAGATCGTCGTCACCGGCAAGGGCGCGCACGCGGCGATGCCGTACGCGGGCAAGGATCCGATGCTTTTCGCCGCGCATGCGATCAACGCGCTGCAGACCATCGTCGCGCGCAATCTCCATCCGCTCGATGCGGGCGTGGTCAGCGTGACGCAGGTCCACGGCGGCGACACTTGGAACGTGATTCCGCAAGAAGTCGTTCTGCGCGGCACGGTGCGCACCTTCAGGCGCGACGTACAGGACCTGATCGAGGCGCGAATGCGCAAGATCGTCGATGGAGTCGCCGCCACCTTCGAGATGACTGCCACGCTGCGCTACGAGCGGCGCTATCCCGCGACCGTCAATTCGGCGGCCGAGATGCAACACGCGCTCGCGGCGGCGAGCGCGGTCGTCGGCGCCGAGCACGTCGATACCGACCCAGTGCCCGAAATGGGCAGCGAGGACTTCGCATTCATGCTCGAGAAAAGACCTGGCTGCTACGTCTGGCTGGGGGCTGGAGACGATGCGGACACGCCCAACATCCACAGCCCGTTCTACGATTTCAACGACGCCGCGCTACCGATAGGGGCGAGCTACTGGGTGACGCTTGCGGAACAACAGGTCGGCGCGCGCCGTTGAGCTGCAACTGAAGAACGAGCGCGGCGCGGCACCCCACGTCGCTGCACGCTAGCCTTTGCGCTTGCGCATGTGGCGAATGGCCGCGAGTTGCGCCATCGCCCCCGCGAGCTCGCTCTCGGCGCGCGCGATCTCTTCTTTCGACGTTTTGTTTTGCATCGATTCCTCGGCTGCCTGCTTCGCCTGCAGCGCCTTGGCTTCGTCCAGGTCGCGCGCGCGGATGGCGGTGTCGGAGAGCACCGTCACCACATCCGGTTGCACTTCCAGGAAGCCGCCCTGGACGTAGACCACCTGCTCTTCGGCCTGGCCGGGAATCTTGATGCGGACCGTGCCTGGCTTGATCTGCGTGACCAGCGGCGTGTGCTTGGGGAAAATGCCCAGCTCGCCCATGACGCCGGGCAGCACGACGAATTCCGCCTCGCCCGAGAAGATCGACGCTTCGGCGCTGACCACTTCGACGTGGATCGTGTTGGCCATGGCTATTGCAGCGTCTTGGCTTTCTCGACGGCTTCTTCGATGCCGCCGATCATGTAGAAGGCCTGCTCGGGGAGATGGTCGTACTCACCTTCGACAATGGCCTTGAAGCCGCGGATGGTGTCCTTGAGCGAGACGTACTTCCCGGGAGAGCCGGTGAAGGTCTCGGCGACGTGAAAGGGCTGCGACAGGAAGCGCTGGATCTTGCGCGCGCGCGCCACCGCCAGCTTGTCCTCCGGCGAGAGCTCGTCCATGCCCAGGATGGCGATGATGTCGCGCAGTTCCTTGTAGCGCTGCAGCGTCTGCTGCACGCCGCGCGCTACCGTGTAGTGCTCGACACCGACGACATTAGGGTCGAGCTGGCGCGAGGTCGAATCGAGCGGATCGACTGATGGATAGATGCCCAGTGAGGCGATGTCGCGCGACAGCACAATGGTCGAATCGAGGTGACCGAATGTTGTCGCGGGCGACGGATCGGTCAGGTCGTCGGCGGGCACGTACACGGCCTGGATCGATGTGATTGAGCCGGTGCGGGTCGACGTGATGCGCTCCTGCAGTTCGCCCATCTCCGCGGCGAGCGTCGGCTGATAGCCTACCGCGGAAGGCATGCGACCCAACAGCGCCGATACCTCGGTCCCCGCCAGCGTGTAGCGGTAGATGTTGTCGATGAACATCAGCACGTCGCGGCCTTCGTCGCGGAAGTATTCGGCCATCGTCAGGCCGGTCAAAGCCACGCGCAGACGGTTGCCCGGGGGCTCGTTCATCTGCCCGTAGACCATCGCCACTTTGGACTCGGGCAGGTTGTCCATGTTGACGACTCCGGCGTCGCGCATCTCGTGATAGAAGTCGTTGCCTTCTCGCGTACGCTCTCCGACGCCCGCGAATACCGATAAGCCGGAGTGCTTTGTGGCGATATTGTTGATCAGCTCGAGCATCGTCACGGTCTTGCCCACGCCAGCCCCGCCGAACAGTCCCACCTTTCCGCCCTTCGCGAACGGACAAACCAGGTCGATCACCTTGATGCCGGTTTCGAGCAGCTCGGTTGACGGCGACAGTTCCTCGAAGGTCGGCGGATCGCGGTGAATCGGCATTGTCCGTTCCGCCTTGACCGGCCCTTGCTCATCGATTGGCCGTCCCAACACGTCCATGATGCGGCCAAGCGTCGCCGGACCCACCGGGACCGAGATGCCAGCACCGGTGTTCTCGACCTTCATGCCGCGGCGCAGGCCGTCGGCTGATCCCAGGCAGATGGTGCGCACGACGCCATCCCCGAGCTGTTGCTGCACCTCCAGCGTCAACTCGCTGCCGGCGAGCGTCAAGGCATCGTAGATGGCGGGCAGCTGATCGCGCGCAAACTCGACATCGATCACCGCACCAATGCACTGGACTATCGTTCCCTCGTTCATAACCGTGTCCTCTGCTTGAATCAAACCGCTGCCGCACCCGCGACGATCTCCGAGAGTTCCTTGGTGATCGCCGCCTGCCGGCTCTTGTTGTAGATCAGCTGCAGCTCGTCGATGATGGTCGCCGCATTTTCCGACGCTGATTTCATCGCGACCATGCGCGCGCTCTGCTCCGAAGCCATGTTCTCGTTGACCGCCTGGTAGATGACCGCTTCGATGTAGCGCGTGAGCAGCCCCTCGAGCACCAGCTTCGCGTCCGGCTCGTAGATATAGTCCCAGGGGTAGGGGCGCTTGTCGGACTCCAGGCCCAGATCGGCGATCGGCAATACCTGCAGAGCCACGGGCGTCTGCTTCATCGTATTCTCGAAACGCGTCGCGACGATATGCAACTCGTCGATCTTTTCGTCCATGAACATGTCGAGCTGCACCTTCACCGGCCCGATGATCTTGTCCAGATGGGGGCGGTCGCCCAGATTGGTCGCCTGCGAAACGATGTTTGCTTTCAGGCGCTGCATGAAGCCGAGGCCCTTGCTGCCGATCGCGGTGACATGCACTTCGACGCCTTGCGCTTGCCACGCCTTCATCTTGCCCAGGGCGGTGCGCAACGCGTTGGTGTTGAGGCCGCCGCACAAGCCTTTGTCGGAGGTCACCACGATGAGACCGACCGCTCTCACCTGCGGCCTTTTGAGCAGGAACGGGTGCCGATACTCGGTGTTGGCGTGCGCGAGGTGCCGCACGATTGCGACCAGACGGCCGACGTAGGGACGCGCGGAGCGCATCCGATCCTGCGCGCGCTTCATCTTCGAGGCCGCAACCATCTCCATCGCCTTGGTGATCTTGCGCGTGCTCTGCACGCTCTTGATCTTGGTGCGGATTTCTTTTGAGCCGGCCATCGCCGCGATCCTTAGTAGGCGCCGTTCTTCTTGAAGTCCTCGATCGCTGCGACGAGCTGCTTCTCACCGTCGGCATCGAGATCCTTCGTCGATTCGATCTTGTCGAAAAGCGTCGAGTATTTGCTTTTCACGTACGCGCGCATCGCCGATTCGCAGGCGAGCGCTTTCTCGACGGGCACGTCGTCGAAATAGCCCTTGGTCACCGCGAACAGCGTCAACGCCTGCTCCGCCACCGACAGCGGCTCGTATTGCGGCTGCTTCATCAGCTCGGTCACGAGCCGGCCGCGATCGAGCTGCTTGCGAGTCGCTTCGTCGAGATCGGAAGCGAATTGCGCGAAGGCCGCGAGCTCGCGGAACTGCGCCAACGCCAGGCGCACGCCGCCGCCCAGCTTCTTTATGACCTTGGTCTGCGCGGCGCCGCCGACGCGCGACACCGAGATGCCGGCATTGATCGCGGGCCGGATGCCTGCATTGAACAGGTCGGTCTCGAGAAAGATCTGCCCGTCGGTGATAGAGATCACGTTGGTCGGAACAAAGGCGGTGACGTCGCCCGCCTGCGTCTCGATGACCGGCAGCGCGGTGAGCGATCCCGTCTTGCCCTTGACGGCGCCCTTGGTGAATTTCTCGACGTACTCCTCGTTGACGCGTGCCGCACGCTCGAGAAGGCGCGAGTGCAGGTAGAACACGTCTCCGGGATATGCCTCGCGGCCCGGCGGGCGGCGTAGCAGCAGCGAGATCTGCCGATAAGCCCACGCTTGCTTGGTGAGGTCGTCGTAGATGATGAGCGCGTCCTGGCCGCGGTCGCGGAAATATTCGCCCATCGTGCATCCGGAGTACGGCGCGATGTATTGCATCGCCGCCGAATCGGAAGCCGACGCAGCCACGACGATGGTGTATTCGAGCGCGCCCTTTTCCTCGAGCTTTTTCACCACGTTCATGATCGACGACGCCTTCTGTCCGATGGCGACGTAGATGCAAATGAGGTCCTTGCCCTTCTGGTTGATGATGGTGTCGATCGCCACCGCGGTCTTGCCCGTTTGGCGGTCCCCGATGATGAGCTCGCGCTGACCTCGCCCCACCGGCACCATTGCATCGATGGCTTTGAGCCCCGTCTGCACCGGCTGCGCCACGCTCTTGCGCGCGATCACGCCCGGCGCGACCTTTTCGATGACGTCGGTCATCTTGGCGTTGACCGGACCCTTGCCATCGATCGGCTGCCCCAGGGCGTTCACCACACGGCCGATCAGCTCCGGGCCGACGGGCACTTCGAGAATGCGCCCGGTGCACTTGACGGTGTCGCCTTCGGAAATGTGCTCGTAATCGCCCAGAATCACGGCGCCAACCGAGTCGCGCTCGAGATTGAGCGCGAGTGCGAAGGTGTTGCCAGGAAATTCAAGCATCTCGCCCTGCATCGCGTCCGACAACCCGTGAACGCGGCTGATGCCGTCGGACACCGAGACCACGGTACCCTGCGTACGTACTTCGGCGCCGGTGTCGAGATTCTGGATCTTGCTTCTGATCAGTTCGCTGATTTCGGATGGATTCAACTGCATGGCTTTTCCTTGGTCACCTCCGGCGACGCCGGAGCTGCATTGATTAACCTGGGTTTCGTCTCAAGTCCGCAGCTGGGTCGCCATCGATGCGAGCTCGCCGCGTATCGACCCGTCGATGACGCTGTCGCCGACGACGATCGTTGCTCCGCCGATGAGTTCGGGATCGACCTTGACCGTCGCCTCAATGCGCTTGCCGAAGCGCTTTTCGAGTGCCGATTTCATCGCGCTGAGCTCGGTGTCCGACACGGGGAACGCGCTAGTGATCTGGGCGCGTGCCACGCCGTCGGCCGCATCCTTGGACTGCTCGAACAGACTTCGGATCTGCGGTAGCAGCCCGATGCGATCGGCTGCGACCAGCACGCGAATGAATTTGCGACCTTCGGCATTGAGCGCTTCGCCGCATACCGAAAGGAAAAGCGATTCCTTTTCGGGCGCGGAAAGCTTCGGGTTGTCCAGCGCCGAACGCATGCGAGCATCGGCCGCGACCTCGCTCGCAAGCTTGAGCATGCTTCCCCATTGCGGAAGAGACCCCGCATCGCGCGCGATCTGGAACGCAGCCTCGGCGTAGGGTCGCGCGACGGTGACGGGTTCGGCCATGGACTCTAGAGCTGCTTCTGGATGCTCGCCAGCAACTCGGCGTGCGCGCGCGGGTCGACCTCGCGCCTCAGGATCTTGGACGCGCCTGCCACCGCCAGATCGGCGACCTGGTTGCGCAGCGTCTCCTTGGCGCGCATCACCTCCTGCTCGATCTCGGCTTTGGCCGCGGCGATGATGCGCTCACCCTCTTCCTTCGCCGAGGTCTTCGATTGCTCGATCGTCTCCTGCTTGAGTTTCTCGCCCTGCGCGATGATTTCGGACGCGCGCGTCTTCGCGTCGGCCATCATCTCGGCGATGCGCGATTCGGCCTTGGTTAAGCTCTGCCGTCCCTCTTCGCCCGCCGCCAGGCCATCGGCAATTTGCTTCTGGCGATTCTCGACCGCCCTCATCAGCGGCGGCCAAACGAATTTGGCGCAGAAGCCGATGAACACGGCAAAAGCAACCGCCTGCATCAGCAGCGTCAGATTGATGTTCATGACTGCCCCTCGTGTGCCAGGTCGGCGCCGATCCGGTTACTTGAGTCCCGCAGGGATCAGCGGATTGCCGAACGCAAACAGCATGGCCAGGCCGACACCGATGATGAATGACGCATCGATCAGGCCCAGAAGCAGGAAAACCTTCGCCTGCAACGCCGGGATCATCTCCGGCTGCCGCGCCGCGCCTTCGAGAAAGCGCGAGCACATGATGCCGACGCCGATGCAAGCGCCCAGTGCGCCGAGTCCGATGATGAGGCCGATGCCGATGCCGGTCGACGCCTGGATCTGCGCGATCAGTTGCAGCTTGTCCATTTTCTTTCCTTTCAGTGCGGGTGAGTTGTTGTAGTGAAACCGTTCGACGCTGTCGCGATGGTCTTCGACCTAGTGATGCTCGTGTGCCATCGCGATGTAGACGACGGTGAGCATCATGAAGATATAGGCCTGCAGGGCCACGATGAGGATGTGGAAGATCGACCAGCCCACGTGCAGGATGCCGCCGACGATGACGCCGACGACGCCCGTCGCTGCCCACAAGCCGAGCAGCAGGAAAATGATCTCGCCGGCGTACATGTTGCCGTACAGTCGCAGCGAGTGCGACAGCGGCTTGGAAATGTATTCGATCAGGTTGAACAGCAGGTTGAACAGGATCAGCAGCGGCGAAGCCCAGAGCGGCCGAATGCCGAACGGCGTCGCCAGCAGCTCGTGCAGCCATCCGCCAAGTCCCTTGATCTTGATGCTGTAGTAGATCATGAGCACGAACACCGACAGCGACAGTGCGAAGGTCGTGTTGACGTCGGCGGTCGGCACGCTGCGCCAGGTATGCAGATGAAACACGTGCTCATAGATCCAGGCCATGACGTCGACGGGCAGGAAATCCATCGCGTTCATGAACAGCACCCAGACGAATACCGTCAGCGCGACTGGCGCGACGAACTTGTAGTCGTGGTGGAACAGGCTCTTGACCTGTTCGTTGACGAAGTCGACCGACAACTCGACGAAGGCCTGCGTCTTCGAGGGCACCCCGGAAGTGGCCTTGCGCGTTACCAGCCAGAGGAACCCGAGCACCACGACCCCCAGAATGGCCGAGGTGATGATGGTGTCGTAATTGATCGCCCAGAAGCCGCCCGACTCGTTGACGGGCTGCGTAAAGAACGTCAGGTGATGCTGGATGTACGTCGTCGCGTCGAGTTGATGTTCCGCCGCTGCGCTTTCCACTGCCATCGCTGACCCCACCCCATGTCGCTCAGTCTCGCACCAGGATCGCCGCCTGCGAAACCAGGACGGTGATCACGAATGCCGAAAAAAAAGCCAAATGCACGACATTGCCGTACATCGTCAGCACCAGCCACAGCTGCAGCACGATGACGATGATTTTGCCCGCTTCGGCGCGAAGCATCGTCCGCATGGTACCTGTTGCCGTAGTGGACGGATTGATCGCAATCAATACCGCGAAGACGGCACCCGCCGAAATGTTGACTATCCCGCCCAAAACCGCCGACAGCGCTCCGTGCCACCCGGCCCAAATGGCGGCAACCGCTGCCAACGCCAAGGTCGCCGTCGCCTGCCAAACGGCGACTCGGCGGATCGGAAAACCGGGGGTTCGGTTCGGGCGGGAGGCTGACACCAATCGAGCAGCAAACTCATCAATTATAGGGTTTTTTGCGACGTTGCGTCAACGAATGCAGCGCGGCGACAAGCGCCGAGGCGCGGGGCGTCAGCCGCCCGAAAGCGCGCACACGATCATCACTTCGACGCCCGCTGAGATATCGGCGCCGATGTCCGGCACCGACGTCGCGTCGACAAAAAATCGGATGTGTCGCCGTATGCCGCCATGTTCGTCGATGACGCGAAAGCGTATCCCGGGAAATTGCCGATCGAGGTCGTCGAGCACTTGTGCCAGCGTCGTTCCGTCGGCGCTGACTAACGCGGCATCGGAGGTGTAGCTGCGCAACGGACCGGGAATGCGCACGCGCATGCCGCTACGCGACCTCGACCGAATAGATCTGCGGCAGGTGCGCGGCGGCACACTTCCACGTGCGTCCTTCGTCGCGACTCGCCCATACTTCACCGCTGGTGGTGCCGAAGTAGACGCCGGTGGGGGACGCCGCATCCACGCTCATCGCCTGGCGCTTCACGGTGTACCACGCTTGCGCTTTTGGCAGCCCCGTCGCCTGCCGTTGCCACGATTTGCCCGCGTTGACCGTCCGGTATACCGCGGGCTTGCCTCCCGGTGAGACCCGCGGCCAGACGCTCCCTCCGTCCATCGGGAATACCCAGATCGTGTCCGGGTCGCGCGGATGCAACACGACAGGAAATCCGATCGAGCCAACGCTCTTGGGCATCGTCGCACCGATGTCCTGCCATTCGCGCGCGGGACGATCCAGCCGATAGATGCCGCAATGGTTCTGCTGGTACAAACGGTCGGGCAGCGTCGGGTGCAATCGCACGCAGTGCGGATCGTGGCCGAACTCGGCATTGGCGTCGGGCAGGAAATCGGCGCGCACGCCGCGGTTGAGCGGCGTCCAATGCGCGCCCGCGTCCGCGGACTCGAACACGCCACCGCTGGACATGGCGATATACATGTGCGCGGGTTCGCGCGGGTCGATGACCACCGAGTGCAGCTTCGGTCCATCGGGCGTGCCGTCCTTGTCGTCACCGCACCACGCTTTGCGCTGTGGATTCTCGTTGAAGCCCTCGACGCCGCGCCAGGTCGCTCCGCCGTCCTCCGAGCGGAACAATCCCTGCGGCGAGGTACCTGCATACCAGACTCCAGGCTGCGACGCGTGCCCCGGCGTGAGCCAGAAAGTGTGGTCGACGACGCGGTCGCTGCGGTCGCCGAACGCCGGCGGCTTCTTGGCTTCATGCCATGTGCGCCCGCGATCGGTCGATCGGAAGACGGTCGGCCCGAGATGGCCCGTGCGCGCCGCGGCGAGAATCGTCGCCGGGTTGCGCGGATCGGCGACGCAATGGTGCACGATGTGTCCGAGGAACTGCGGCCCCGTGATGCGCCAGGCGCGGCGAGCGGGATCGGCGTGCAGTTGCCACAAACCCTTGCGCGTTGCGACCAGCAATGTGACGCGGCGGGCTGAAGCCGCCTTCGACTGCGCCATGTTTTGCCTTTGTAGATTTCCGCGAATGCGGACTGCAGACCTTACGCTTTCGTGTCGGCGCCGACAAGACGCGCACTGCCGATCGGCGCGTGCGGATTTCCGCTACAATCGCCGGTCCGCGTTCGCGCTACGCAATCGTCCGAGGAGATACACCATGACCATCAAGGTGGGTGATCGGCTTCCGCCGGGAAGTCTCAACGAGTACGTCGAGGTCGAGTCCGAGCAATGCAAGATCGGACCCAATGAATTCAAGGTCGAGGATCTGACGCGCGGGAAGAAGGTCGTGCTCTTCGGGCTGCCGGGAGCATTCACGCCGACGTGTTCCGCGAAGCACGTGCCGGGCTATGTCGCCAATTACGACAAGCTCAAGGCCAAGGGTGTCGATGACATCGTGTGCATGTCGGTCAACGACGCATTCGTGATGGGGGCGTGGGCCAAGGATCAGAAGACCGCGGGCAAGGTGCGGATGATGGGTGATGGCAGCGCCGCCTACACCAAGGCTCTGGGTCTCGATCTGGATCTCGTCGCGCGCGGCATGGGTGTGCGCTGCCAGCGCTTCTCCGCGTTGATCGAGGACGGCGTGGTGAAGACGCTCAACATCGAGGCGCCGGGGAAATTCGAAGTTTCCAACGCCGAGACCATGCTCGCACAGCTCGGCTGAGCGCGACCCAGTCGCACCCATACCGGGTCGCCGCGGCTGCGCCGCGACGCCGGCTCAGCGCTTGAGCCGCGCCAGAATACCGTCGAGCTGCGCCAGCGTCGAATAGCTGATCGTGACGCGCCCGGCGCCTTTGCGCGTCGACTCGATGCGAACGCTCGCGCCGATCGCGTCGGCAAGCTCCTGCTCGAGTCGTGCCACGTCGTGATCCGTTTGCGGGCGACCCCCGCGCCTGCCGCGTCGCGCGGCCGCCGCCGGCGCAATCAGCGACTGGACCAGCCGCTCGGTGTCGCGCACCGAAAGATCTCCGGTGACGATGCGTCCCGCGGTCGACGCTTGCTGCGCGACCGGCAGTGCGAGCAACGCGCGCGCATGACCCATGTCGAGCTTCGACGCCAGCAGCAGCGCCTGCACCGGCGCGGCAAGTTGAGTCAGTCGAATCAGGTTGCTTACCGCGCTGCGGGAGCGGCCCACGGCCTGCGCCGCGGCCTCGTGAGTCAGCTTGAATTCATCGATGAGACGCGCGATGCCCTGCGCCTCCTCGAGCGGATTCAGGTCTTCGCGCTGGATGTTTTCGATCAGCGCCAGTGCCAGCGCCGCCTGGTCCGGTACGGTGCGCACGAGTGCGGGGACACTCTTGAGCCCGGCGCGCTGGGCGGCGCGCCATCGGCGCTCGCCCGCGATGATCTCGAAGTTTCCACCCGCCACCGGTCGCACCAGGATCGGCTGCATGACGCCCTGCGCCTTGATCGATTGCGAGAGCTCGTCGAGCGAGGCCTCGTCCATTCGCGTGCGCGGCTGGTACTTGCCGGCGCGGACACGCTCCAGAGGAATGGCCTGCAGCGATTCGCCGTTCGGCTCGTCGGATCCCGAGAGCAGCGCATCGAGCCCGCGTCCGAGTCCCTTCAGCTTAGCCATGCGCGGGCTCGCTCGCGTTGGCCGCGGCACTTTCGTCGCGCCGGAGCATCTCGCCGGCGAGCGCAAGATACGCCTGCGCCCCCTTCGAGCTTCGATCCAGATGCAGCGCGGGCACACCATGGCTGGGGGCCTCGGCGAGCCGGATGTTGCGCGGGATCACGGTACGATAGAGCTTTTCGCCGAAATGCTTCTGCAGGTCGGCGGATACATTGAGCGCCAGCGTGTTGCGCGGGTCGTACATCGTCCGCAGCAAGCCCTCCACTTCGAGCCGCGGGTTGAGATGCGCGCGCACCTTGCGAATGGTCTGAACCAGATCGGATAGGCCCTCCAGCGCGTAGTACTCGCATTGCATCGGGATCAGCACGCTGTCCGCCGCGCATAGCCCATTGAGCGTGAGCAGCGACAACGATGGCGGACAATCGAGCAGGATGAAGTCGTATTCGTCCACGACCTCGGAGATGGCAGTGCGCATCTGGGACAGCGCCTCCGCGAGCGCGTCCTTGAGCCGCATCTCGCGCTCCGGCAAATCGACCAATTCGACCTCGGCGCCGGCAAGCTCGCGGTTCGACGGCACCAGATCGAAGCCGCCGCTGGGTGAGCGCAGGCGCACCTCGGCGATTTTTTTTTCGCCAAGCAGCACTTGATAGACCGTGTGTGTAAGCGCTCGCTTATCCACTCCAGCGCCCATCGTCGCATTACCTTGGGGATCGAGATCCACCAGCAGCACACGACGCTTCATCGCTACCAGGCTCGCCGCGAGATTCACGCTCGTGGTGGTCTTGCCCACCCCGCCCTTCTGATTGGCGATCGCGATGATCTTCGTCATGCCGCCTTTTCCATCACGACCAGATGCCGTGCCGCGTCGACGCCGGGGATGGCGAGCTTGGGCGTTTCGATGACGCGAAAGTCCACCGGCAACCGGGCGATTTCGTCGTGGGGCAGGAGGCCCTTCATGGCGACCAGCCTGCCGGCGGGCGCGAGCAGATGTCGAGCCTGGGCCGCAAAATCCGCGAGCGCCGCATAGGCGCGAGCGATGACGAAATCGAAGCGCTCGACCGGCTCGTAATCCTCGACCCGCGTGCATGCGACCTCGACATTGGCGAGCCCGACCTCGATCGCCGCCTGCGAAAGGAAGGCGGCTTTCTTGCGGCTGCTGTCTATGAGCGTGAATCGCCAGTTTGGTCGCGCCACCGCGAGGGGAATCCCCGGCAACCCGCCGCCGCTGCCCACATCGGCCACGCGCGAGGCGTCGCGCCCCGGCAGGTGCGCGAGGACCGCGAGCGAGTCCAGCAAGTGATGCGTAATCATCGATTCGGGATCACGGATGGCAGTGAGGTTGTGCGTGCTGTTCCACTTCGCCAGCAACGCGACGTAGGCATGCAGCTGCTGTTGCGCGGAAGCGTCGAGGTCGAGTCCCAGTGCATCGATGCCCGCCGCCAGGGCATCGGTCATGCCGAACGCGCTTGTGCCGCGGCGGGCGGGCAGGCGAATCCTCGCTTGAGATGAACGAGCAAAAGCGCTACGGCGGCGGGCGTCACGCCGGAAATGCGGGCCGCGTGACCCAACGTCGCTGGCCGATGCAAATTGAGCTTTTGCTGCACCTCGATCGAGAGGCCGCGAACGTTCCGATAGTCGAGATTCGCGGGCAAAGCCAGCGATTCCTGACCGGCGCTGCGAGCGATCGCTTCGTTCTGGCGATCGATGTAGCCCGCGTACTTAATCGCGATTTCGACTTGCTCCGCGGCGGCGGCGTCGGCCAGCGGCTCCCCGGCACCCGGCAGCGACATCACACCGGCATAGCTCGCCTGCGGCCGGCGCAGCAATTCGGCGAGCGAGGCAGTGCGATCGAGCATTTGCCCGAGCACACGCTCGGCGAGCGCGCGCTCCACCAGCGCCGGATCGACCCAGGTCGACTTCAGGCGTTCTAGCTCGCGTGCGACCGCATCGCGCTTGCGCGAAAAGGCGTCCCAGCGCCGGTCGTCGATCAGCCCTCGCGCACGCGCATCGTCGGTGAGGCGAAGATCGGCGTTGTCCTCACGCAGCTGCAGGCGAAATTCCGCCCGGCTCGTGAACATGCGGTAGGGCTCGGTCACGCCCCGCGTGACCAGATCGTCGACCAGCACGCCCAGGTAGGCCTGATCCCGCCGCGGATACCAGCCCTCCTCGCCCCTCGCGTGGCGCGCCGCATTGAGTCCCGCGAGCAGCCCCTGCGCCGCGGCCTCTTCGTAGCCGGTCGTGCCATTGATCTGTCCGGCAAAAAAAAGTCCGGCGATCGCTCGTGTCTCCAGCGTCGGCCGTAGCGCACGCGGGTCGAAATAATCGTATTCGATGGCGTACCCCGGGCGCAGCACGTGGGCGCGTTCGCATCCTTCGATGCTATGCACTAGGTCGAGTTGGACGTCGAAGGGAAGCGACGTCGAGATGCCGTTCGGATAGACCTCGTGC
>DASXBS010000182.1:0-4479 GCA_036491555.1 Casimicrobiaceae bacterium | reverse complement strand
GCGTCCGTCGCGCCGTAATGTCCTTTCGCCCACAATCGAGGCCCGTCACGTCGCACCAGGCGCAACTGTTGTCCAACGGCCGCTATGTGGTGATGCTAACCAGGGCCGGTTCTGGATTCAGCCGCTGGGGCAATCTCGCAGTTACCCGCTGGCGGGAAGATCCGACGTGCGACGGCTGGGGAAGCTACGTTCTGCTGAGAGACTCATCGAGTGGTGCCGTCTGGTCGGCGTGTCTGCAGCCTTATGGTGGCAATTCGCGTGAGCACGCCGCGCTGTTTTCCGAAGGTCGCGCCAATTTTGCGCGTCACGACGAGACCTTCACGACTGCTCTCGATGTCGCGGTCGCCAGCGATCGGGATGCCGAACTACGCCGTGTGACGATCACCAACCACGGTGACACGGTACGCGAGATCACGTTCACCTCCTATGCCGAACTGGTGCTCGGCTTCGCCGCTGCTGACGCGGCGCATCCGGCGTTCTCCAAGATGTTCGTGCAGACTGAATCGGTGGAGGGTGGCTGCATCCTGCTAGCGACGCGTAGACGCCGTGCGCCCGGGGAATCCGAAGTTTGGGCGGCGCACTTCGCCGTGGTAGAGGGCCAGGAGTCCGGTTCCTTCGAGTTCGAAACCGACCGTGCGCGCTTTCTCGGACGCGGCAGGACACTGCGCAATGCACGGGCGATGCAGGATGGCGGGGTGCTCTCCAATACGACCGGTTCCGTCCTGGATCCCATTTTCAGCCTTCGCCAGCGGGTAAGCGTTCAGCCCCGTGCAAGCGTACGGGTGGCATTCTGGACGCTCGTAGCCAACTCGCGCGATGCGGCGATCGCGCTCTGCGCGCCACTGCGAGCGCCCGACGCCTGCGAAAAATGCACTGCCGGAGCTGGCGAACACGCGGCCAGGCAACGGGCTCGGTTTGGGCTCGATAGAGAACAGGTTGAACGGTGTGGACAGTTGATCGGCGCATTACTGTCTGCCGATGCGGCCTGGCGCCCAGCGCCGGAGGTCCTCGAGCTCGGCAGCGGCGGGCCGCCCGTGCTTTGGACGTGTGGTATTTCTGGCGATCGCCCGATCGTGTTGCTGCGCATCGCCGGCGAGTCTGGCCTCGACCGCACCCGTGAACTGCTGCGTGCGCAGTTGCATTGGCGATCGCAGCAGTTCGGCGTGGATGTAGTTTTGCTCAACTTGGCTGGCGGAGGCAGCGCCAACGGACTTCGCGCTACGCTGGACGCCCTGGTGAAAGAGCAACGTGCGCTGCTCCAGGCAGGCCCCGAAGAGGCGCAGGCCGGCGTGTTCGCCCTGCACAACAATGAAATCACGGACACACTGCGCGACGGACTCGCTACTGCCGCGCGCGTCGTCCTTGACGCCGCGGCCGACGAGCCGGACTGGCCGCAGAAAGGAAAAGTGGCCACGGATTCCGAGCGGGCTGCCGGATCCATGCCGAGCCTCGCAACCTGGCCCCAGCCCAAGAGTACGGCTCCGTCTGAGCCAATAGCGCCTTTGGGACCGTTGGAGTTCGAAAATGGTACCGGCGGTTTCGACAGCGCTGCCCGCGAATATGCGATTACGCTCGCCGACGGGCGTTGTACGCCGATGCCGTGGATCAACGTCGTCGCCAATCCGTCCTTTGGATTTCTGGTGTCAGCCGAAGGCGGCGGCTACACATGGTCGGTCAATAGCCAGCAGAATCCGCTCACGCCGTGGCCCAACGATCCGGTGAGCGATGTGCCGCACGAGATCATGTACCTGCGCGACGAGGACAGCGGCGAACTGTGGAGTGCTACTGCGCTGCCGATTCGGGTGCCGTCCGCAATCCATATCGCGCGCCACGGAAAGGGGTATAGCCGCTTCACGCACGACGCGCACGAGATCGAGCTCGAGCTGTTGCAGTGCGTGCCCTTGACCGATTCGATCAAGCTGTCGCGGCTGCGCATTCGCAACGGTTCGCAGCGCGTGCGGCGCTTGTCCATCACGGCGTATGTCGAATGGGCACTCGGCGCGAATGGAACCGTGCCTGCTCCGTTTATCGTCACCACGCGGGACGCGGCGACCGGCGCGCTATTCGCGCGTAATGCGTGGCGTGCCGAATTCGGCGGGCGCATCGCATTTGCCGATCTTGGCGGCGTGCAAAGCTCACTGACGGCTGATCGCACGGAGTTTCTCGGCCGCTTCGGCGCGGTTGATCGGCCCAGCGCACTTGCCCATCCGTCGCCGCTTTCGGGACGAGTCGGCGCCGGTCTGGATCCGTGCGCCGCGCTGCAAACGCACGTCGAACTGGAGCCTGGCGCCCAGATCGATATCGTGTTCGCTTTGGGCGATGCAGACTCGTCCACGCAGGCGCGTACGCTGGTCGAGAAGTACCGCGCCATCGATCTTGACGCGGTGATGCGCGAAGTGCGCGCACATTGGGACGAGATGCTAGACAACGTGCAGGTGCGCACGCCCGACCGCGCGATGGACGTGATGCTCAACGACTGGCTTTTGTATCAGACGCTCGCGTGCCGCCTGTGGGCGCGCACGGCCTATTATCAAGCGAGCGGCGCCTACGGCTTTCGCGATCAATTGCAGGACGTCATGGCCCTGTGCGTGGCCCGGCCCGACATCGCGCGTGAGCACCTGTTGCGGGCATCGACGCGGCAGTTCGCAGAGGGCGACGTCCAGCATTGGTGGCTGCCGCCAAACGGACAAGGTCTCCGCACGCGAATGACCGATGACAGGGTCTGGCTTCCATTCGTCGCCGCGCATTACGTCGAGGTGACAGCGGACGCCACCGTACTCGACGATGCGGTTCCCTTCATCGAAGGCGACGCGCTCAAGGATGGCCAGACGGAAGCGTTTTTCACGCCACGGGTCGCGCGCGACGAAGCCAGTCTGTACGAGCACTGCGCGCGTGCGCTCGACGTGAGTCTTTCGCTTGGCACCCACGGCCTGCCACTGATGGGAACCGGCGATTGGAACGATGGCATGAATCGCGTCGGTGAAAAGGGCCGCGGCGAAAGCGTCTGGATGGGCTGGTTTTTGCTCGCGGCGATTGCGGCCTTCGTGCCGCACGCACAGGCGCGCACTGACAGCGGCCGTGTGTCGCGGTGGACGCAATTCGCAGACGCTCTTCGCGTGGCGCTCGAAAGCGCAGGTTGGGATGGCGAGTGGTATCGGCGCGGCTATTACGATGACGGTTCGCCGTTGGGTTCGAAGGACAGCAGCGAATGCAGGATCGATGTGATCGCTCAGTCGTGGAGCGTCATCTCGAAAGCGGCGGATCGAGGGCGTGCCGCACTGGCGATGTCCTCCGTAGAAAAGTATCTTATCCGCCAGGACGACAGGATCGCGCTGCTGCTGACGCCGCCATTCGATCGTTCGGCGCACGACCCGGGCTACATCAAGGCTTATCCGCCAGGCATTCGCGAGAATGGCGGGCAATACACGCACGGCGCGATCTGGTCGATCTTCGCGTTCGCCGCTCTAGGCCAGGGCAATCGTGCCGGCGACCTCTTCGCAATGCTCAACCCCATTTGCCACAGCAGCACACCGAGCGCGGTCGCGCGCTACAAGGTCGAACCGTACGCCGCCTGCGCCGACGTCTATTCCGTCGCACCGCACATCGGCCGCGGCGGATGGACCTGGTACACCGGCTCGGCAGGCTGGCTGTATCGTGCGGGCCTCGAGGCCATACTCGGATTTCGCGTTCGCGGGAAAGTGCTTGCCATCGATCCATGTCTCCCGGAAGCGTGGCCCGGCTACGAAATCGCATTCCGCCGCCGCGGCAACAGTAATACGATTACCCGATACGAAATCACGGTCGCGAATCCGCGCCACGTCAGTCGCGGCGTCGTCCGTGCGGAACTCGACGGTGCGGAGCTCGCGAAGGGTGCTGCGCTAATTTCGCTTGTCGACGATGGGCGGATACATCGCTTGCGCGTGGAGCTTGGCTGAGCGCGCTCAGCAGCCTTCGCGCGCACCGAGCTCGCGCATGAGGATTTCCAGCGGGCACCAGCCGGTGGCGGCGCTCTGCACCAGGTTGGCGCCGACGAACGCCGTGAATGCCAGCCACCAGGTGCTAACGAATATCGGGGTGCCGGGGATGCCCAGTGCGAGGGACGCCAGGATGAACGTACCCGCGACTAGACGGACGAGTTGCCAAGAGGTCATGCGGGTTCTCCTTGAGCAATTGGGCAAGTACCCTTCTGTTTTCGGCACCGGTCAGGCCATGATCAGCGCAAGCGCGGCGCCGATTCGCTCTCCTTGCGCAGGCGTGATCATTGCGTTCAGCAATTCGCCGAAATGGGGAATCTGCACCCCCGAGGCGATGTACTGCCACCGATACGCGGCAAGCACGGTGGCCTTCACGGTTTCGACGTCGGCCGCGTGCATGGGCCGTCCGCAGATTTCGACGAGGTAGTGCGTATCGGCCGCGGACTGGACCTGCAGGATTCGGTCGACGGCACCCACCAACGCAATCAGGTCGTCCACCGCCGCA